>CALLBC010000244.1 GCA_938001965.1 uncultured Bdellovibrionales bacterium
TCTAGTGATTTTAGTAGTTTTTGGTAATGTTTAGTATTAGCTGTTACATTTTTATTTTTTAATTCATCAATCTTAATTTTAAAATCACTAACTAGTATTTTATACTGTTCGAGGTCACCTTTAAGTATGTCGATGAATACACCAAGTTGCTCATATTTAATTTTAGAGTCTAATAGTAAGAGATTATAATATTTGTTTATACATTCTGATTTGTTGACGTCTAAATTATTTTTACATTTATCCAGAGTAATGTATTCCTCATTTATAAATGGGATTGCATTTCGAGAATTAATCTTATTGAGGCTATAGGAGTATACACTTGCAATTCTTCTTTGGTAGTCTTCAACGATGTCTCTTTGGCTACAGCTAGTATTTAATATTAAAATCAGAGCTAATATATAAAACTTCATCTGTCTCCAAGGATCAATATACAAAATAACGGAGTGGTTTTGTTAATGTAATTTTATCAAATGACTATTAATCTGCAACTAGACCTAGATTTAGGCTTGGCCCTAGTGGAATTAGATCAATTTATGGCTTAGCAGATCTAAAACTTATTTCTTGTTTACTTAGACTTGAGGCGAGTAATTAGCTTGAGCTACTGAATTGACCTGTCATAAAAAAAGAAAAAATAGGCTAATCGTCATTCAGAGGCGAAGCCGAAGAATTTGTTTCGCCTAATTCTAACTACTAAGGACATTTGTAGTCTTTTTTGCTCATAAATAAATAACTGGTAATTTAAGTCAGTATTCAACTCGGATTAGATTCTTCGGCTTCACCTCTGAATGACGAGAATTTTTGAAATACTCACGCTTCATACAGCACGCAGTTCTCGCCGTAGGCAATCTGTCCGGAGTACTTTGTGAAATGTGAGTGTTTCACAAATTTAAAGAATTATTTACTGGGGCATTATGTAGGTAAAAAGGGAATATTTATTTAAAACTTGTCATTCTGATTTCTTGTTGGTAGTGTTGGGATCAATTCCAACTAAGGGGGCTTTTATGAATATAATTAAATTGATAGTTTGTAGAAAAAGCTCTCACTCAAATAAGTTTTAAAAACAACTTGTGTGCTGAGAGCTCCATTAATAAAATTAAAATTAGGAGTTTATAATGAATCTAACTGATTTAGGATGGACGGCTGCGTTTTCAGAGCACAATGTTGATAAATCAAATTTAGCTAAAATCACAGCTGTTCACTTGAACTATTTTAAAGCTATCTCTTTAGATGGTGAATTAAATTGTTATTTAACGGGAAAGCATCACTATAATGATGATTTCAAACTAACTGTGGGTGACTGGTGTTTAATTAATAAAAAATTTGTGGATGAAAAAAACTGTAATGCCGCAATGATTGAATCCTTAATACCCAGGAAGTCTAAAATATCGCGATTAAAAGTGGGTGGTAATGAGCAGATCATGGCCGCCAATGTAGATTACTGTTTTATTGTCACCTCAGCCAATAATGATTTAAATGTGAACCGTCTAGATAGATATTTACAATTAGCTAAAGCGGGCAATGTAAAGCCTGTGATTGTTTTGTCTAAGATTGATATTTGCGGGGAGTATGAAGATATACATAAAAGTCTTCAGGAAAAGTTTTCTGGTGTGGATGTGTTAGCTGTTAGTGTGAAAAATAATATAGGTTTGGAAAAAGTAGATGAGTATATTGGCAAGTCGGGTGAGACGGGAGTTTGTTTAGGGTCCTCAGGTGTGGGCAAGTCCACTTTGATAAACTATATCTTAGGTGCGAACGTACAAGAAACCAGAGAAATCCGTGAACAGGACTCTAAAGGGAAGCACACTACAACTGCTAGAGAGCTATTCTTCATTCCAAGTGGAGGAATGATCATTGATACCCCTGGCATTAGAGAGGTGCAGTTACTCACAGGCGATATAGAAATAAAAGATAAGTTTAATGAGTTAAGTGATCTAGAACGAGCTTGTAAGTTCAATGACTGCGCTCATGATACGGAGCCAGGTTGTGCTATTAAAATGGCTTTAAAAAGTGGTGTAACAACAGATGATGAGCTTAAAAGCTATTTTAAGTTAAAGCGAGAGCTTGAACATAATGAAAAAAAGCTAAGTAAGGCTCATCAGGCTGGACAGACCATAAAGAACAAAAAAATCAGCAAGCATATTAAAGCCATAAAAAAAGCTAAAAAATAGGCTAGTCGTTGTTGCCATAAAAAAAGTAAAAAAATAGGCTAATCGTCGTAGCCATAACAAAGTAAAAAAATACGCTGATCGTCATTCAGAGGCGAAGCCGAAGAATCTACCTTGCATAATTTTAACTACTCGGGGTATGTGTAGTTTTTCTTGCTCATAAAGAAAAAACTGGCAAACTTTAGCCAGTACTCAACTCGAAGTAGATTCTTCGGCTTCGCCTTTGAATGACGAACCACGAAGACCGGAATCAAAATTACCCAGCCCAAGAAATCTTTTCTACGATTTTATAGTCGGTGTCTAAGTAGTAAGTGATGCCACTGCCATCGTGTAGTGAATTACTTGGGTAGTGCTCATCAGTAGTGATGATATAACCAATGACTTCACCTTGTTGGTCTTTAACAACATAGCCATTAATTTCATAAACTTCAGCTTGTGGGGCTAATTGCTCATTATTGATTTCTAATAAATTTTTTATTTTAGAAAGTAGTTTTTTAGGAGCGTTATTTTCCTTAACTAGGCTCGCTTGATAGCCTAGTGAATTCACTTCATCTGCACTGAAATACTCACCAATTTGTTCAGCAATTTCTGTCATAGTTTCAGAGCTTGAGGCTTTAGGTTTTAATGGGCGCTTAATAAAACACTTCATTTCTACAGTTTTGAGCCAAACATCTCTTCGCCGTGAACATCTACATTGCCAATAAAGCTATGTTCAATTTTATCAAATCCTTTAGGTATAGATAAATCAAACCAAAACCAAGCATCTTCAAGACTTTGAAACTGTACATAGTTTTTAGTAGTTTTATTAACTTTCACATCAGACTTGTCACTAAAATATGGGCCAGTCACTACGGCATCAACAAGTTTAGTGCTACTTTTGATATAGGCGGTGTAACTAAGTATAGCTTCAGTTTCTGAGCCATCCCAGCCTTCGACTTCTGCAAAAGAATTACAAATTAATACAGGTAAGTTAGTTTTTGCAAAGCTAGTGCTTGAAAATAGGATTAATGAGATAGCAATAAGTAAATTTCTTAACATTTTAGGCTCCAATTTTTACAGTTATATTTGGGGTGTAAATACCAAAATTAGCTATAAAATTGAAGTATTACTCAAAACTATAAAATTTACTTAATCTTAAATTATTATAAAGACAAAAGCTTCTTAATATCAAGACTGTTCTGAACTCAAGAGGTTGAGCTCAGAGATAAATCAAATAAACCCATACTCTTTATGAAAATCAGAGTAATTTTCGTTTTTTAGATCCTTTATTAGCTTTGTTTTAAAGTGGTTTTCTTGGTTAGGAGTGCCGCGCTCAATGGCAAAGTTAGCCATGCGGTAATGGTCTGGTACCTTAATGTCATATAGTAAGTTGCCATTGCCAATAATTGCTGCTTCACCAATGGTTGTCCCCTGGGCAATAGTATTATTAAACTGAACAAAGGCATTTTTCTTTATATGTATTGGTTTTAAAACAAGCTTATTATTATAAATTAAGTGACAGCTTATTATACATCTTCCGCCAACCATTACATTTTCTTCCATGGTAATTAAAGATGGGTCAACAATATCGAGGTCAGTGGAGAAGTTTGCCGTATAAGCTATTTTTGCGCCGAGGGCTCTGTAATATAAGTATTTTAGGATGTTTGAGCTTCTAATGATTGCTCGTAGCCCTGTTGAGTTTAGACTTCTACTTAAGCTCATGTGCATATACCAGGCAACAACCATAAAGTCTTTTTCTAAGTTATAAGTTCCTGGTTTTAATTTAGGAATTAAAATTCGTATCGTAAAACAAAGAGCTATATAAAGTAATGAAATAACAAAGGGTAAAAATATAATGCCCCAATAAAGCTCGTTTCTTACCAAGTAAGTGCCCATTAAAAATAGGCTTGTCCAAATTAAACCAGGGATTAGTGAACAAAAAAATAGTCCCACAGTTTCAAGTTTAATACTTTTTGCAAGTGTAATTTTTGATACGCGATTCATCGTTTTACCTCATCGAGCCGACTTGTACTTGTTCTGTTGAGCGGAATAAGCATTACTTTTGAAATTTCATTTTTTAATCCAATCATAAAACCTTTAATGAGATTCACTCTTGTAAATACAAAAATATTAAGTCCATTTTTAACTTTAGAAGATTGAATATAGTAAGGTTTAGCTTTGTCATATGCATTTAAGCGCCCATGCCCAGTTAGAGCATAGCCAATGATGTTCGGTCTGTGAAGGTTGAAAAATATAGAGTCTATAACTATTCTTGGCCATACAATTATGGAAAATAATAATTTTGAGACATTGCCTTTCCAAATATTTGCTAAGTCATAGCAGCTATCCAGTGGGTAGTCATTTGCCATAAGAGCTTTGTTTTCTTCTGTAATATTATTGAGTAGAGTGTTTGGCGTATTACTAAGAGTGTATCCTGCAACCATCTCTCCTCGCTGGAATACTCCAACTACTTTATCGCGAGTTTTTAATTTTTTTGGTGGTAGCTTATAATAAATTGTATCTTTGTTGGCAAAAGCAGCTTCATAAAGTTTGCTAAACTCTAGAAACTCACTATCTTCAGCTAGTACTTTAAATTTTAACATGTTTTTGTCCCTTGTTTTTAGCTTGAACTTACTTTTTTCGTTTTGTTCAAATGGTTTAATTTTTTACTCACTTCCTCTGTGGTGAACTAAATTTAGTAGATAGATTAGATTTAGTAATTGATCTAAATTAACAATAAAAATTTTATTTTTGATTTATATTTTAAGCTTGGTAATTAATATATCTACCTGAAAATACTCGCTAATTTCAATTACTCTTGTCTTTGTTAGAGCACTTTGTTAGTATGAATTAAGTTAAAATTAGTCAAATTATTGATCTAGATCAATAATTGTGAATTTTTTAAAAAAGTGAGTTTATATGAATTGGAAAGAGGAAATTAAGAAATTAGAAGGGTGGTCCTTTGGTGATAATGCAGAGATGGCCGATGATTTAGCTCAGCTAGTATTAGAAGGTAAGAAAACAGCAACGTCATCCTTATTGCGCTTTTTTAAAGAGGAAAATGAGCCCCTTCCAAAAGTTGGGAATCGATCCTATATTAAAAACTCTAAGGGAGAGCCTCTTTGTGTGATTGAGTTGGAGGAAATTGTGGTTATGCCTTTTAATGATGTTGGTGAGCGCTTAGCAATGGCTGAAGGGGAGGGTGATTTATCACTTAAATATTGGCGCGAAGAGCATAAGCGGTTTTTTATGAAGTACTATAGTGATTTTACCGAGGATCTTGAGGTTGTCAGTGAGTACTTCAAGGTGATTCATAAGTTTTGATGCTTAAATTATACTCTAAACATCTTATGAACTTTGGGTTAGTTAATATTTATTTTTTTGATATATGTGTAGACCTCAGATATGGTTTAGGTTACACCTAGCCGCTACCAGTTAATGCTGTATCTGAGGACCTACTCCAATGCCACTTATTATCCAAAATTACCTAAAAAAACATGACATAAAATTAGAAATCTTAGCGGGAATTACTGTTGCGCTGGCTTTAGTTCCAGAGGCCGTGGCTTTTTCATTTGTTGCAGGGGTTGAGCCCTTAGTTGGCTTGTATGCCGCTTTTATGGTTTGTTTCATCACTTCTGTTTTTGGTGGGCGTCCAGGGATGATATCTGGAGCAACAGGTGCATTAGCTGTTGTGATGGTGTCTTTAGTAAGTAGTCATGGTGTTCAGTATCTCTTTGCTGCGGTAATCTTAATGGGGGTTATTCAAATGTGCATGGGTTGGCTGCGTTTAGGTAAATTTATTCGCTTGGTGCCGGAGCCCGTGATTTACGGCTTTGTAAATGGTCTTGCCATCGTTATATTCTTGGCTCAATTTGGACAGTTTAAAATTCCTGGGCCTGGTGGTGAAGGGCTGCAGTGGATCAGTGGCGGAGCTTTGGCTTTAATGTTAGGTTTAATTGCCTTAACAATGCTCATCATTTATTTATTTCCTAAATTCACTAAGGCAATTCCTTCGTCATTAGTGGCAATATTAGTTATTTCTGCCATCGTAATATTTATGGACTTACCAACTAAATCAGTGGGAGATTTAGCATCCATCAAGGGTGGCTTTCCAGTATTCAGTATACCCGGAGTCCCATTTTCACTGGAGACTCTTAAAGTGATTTTTCCCTACTCATTAATTTTGGCTGGGATTGGGCTAATTGAGTCACTGTTAACCTTAACTTTAGTGGATGAGCTTACAGATACAAAAGGTCGTAGTAACAAAGAGTGTGTGGCGCAGGGAGCATCAAATGTTGTGACTGGCTTTTTTGGTGGCATGGGTGGTTGTGCCATGATTGGACAAAGTATTATCAATGTAAGCTCAGGTGCCAGGACTCGAATTTCTGGTATAGTGGCTTCTCTTTCTCTATTATTTTTTATTTTATTTGGATCAAGTTTGATTGAACAAGTGCCTGTGGCCTCATTAGTTGGGGTTATGTTCATGGTTTGTATTGGAACCTTTGAGTGGACTAGTTTTAGGATTTTAAATAAAATCCCTAAAAAAGATGCCATAGTATTAGTTTTAGTAACAGTGCTTACAGTGGTATTTGATTTAGCCATTGCTGTGCTTGCAGGTGTTGTGGTTTCAGCCTTAGTTTTTGCTTGGGAAAGTGCCGTTCGAATTCGAGTTAGAAAGTCAGTGGATGAAGCCGGTGTAAAACACTATGAGGTTTGGGGGCCATTATTTTTTGCTTCTGCCGCTTTGTTCTTAAAAAAGTTTGATGCTCACGGAGACCCAGAGCAAGTAATTATCGACTTTAAAGAATCTAGAATTTTAGATCATAGTGGTATTGAGGCTGTGCAAAAAGTGACATCAAAGTATTTAGCTGTAAATAAAAAGGTTATCCTAAAGCACTTAAGTTCAGACTGTCGACAGTTGCTTGATAATGCTGGTACAATGATTGAAATCAATATTATGGAAGACCCCCATTACAAGGTTGTTACGGAATAAAATGAATAATGCAAAGTTATATATTTTCTCTGGATTACCAGCTTCTGGAAAATCCACTTTAGCGAAAAAGCTATCAAGTAAAATTAATGCAACCTATTTAAGGATTGATTCTGTAGAGCAGGGCCTTAAAGATGTTTGTGGGCTTAAAAAGGTTGAAGGTGAGGGCTATAGGCTTTCCTACGTCCTTGCTGAGGATAACCTTAGGCTTGGTAATAGTGTAGTTGCTGACTCAGTTAACCCAATCGAGTTGTCTAGAAATGAATGGAATAATGTGGCTCGATCCGCAGGTGTGGAGTTTGTAAATATTGAAGTTATTTGCTCTGATGAGCTAGAGCATAAAAAAAGAGCTGAAAGTAGAGTTTCAGAAGTTAAAAACTTAAAATCACCCACATGGGAACAAATAAAAAATAGAGAGTACCATGCATGGAGTGAGCCCAGGGTAACAATAGATACCTCACAAAAAAGCATAGAAGAAAGCCTGGAAGACCTATTATTAGAGTTAAAACTAAGCCAATAATTTAAAAAAGTTATGAGTTGTCCCTGCGCTATAGGTAACGCTAATGATAGCCATATGTTCTATATATTAATATTTAAAATCCCCTTATAACTGTGTTCAAGAAACTATTAACAAGGGGAGAGTATGAATATAACAAAAAATGTAATTAAAATGTTTAAGGTTTTAATAGTAGGCAGTAGCTTAATGGCTGCAAGCGCATTGCAAGCTGAAGATCAAAACAAGTGTAAGATTGAGCTTAAAAATAATTCAAAGGCACCAGAAAAAGCAGTGACCTGCCTAGACGAGTACGATGGGAGGATGACCTTAGAGGAGATTCTTAAGGCCATTGAATTAAGTGACAAAGACCAATGTTTATCACCATTTTGTAACTGTTGGTTGGGCTAATGAACTCAAGACTACAAAAGTTATCTGCATCCACCTGGGCTCAAAGAGCTCAGGCGGAACTGGGTGCTCAAAAAAGATTTCAGCATTTAATTAAAGAGTTTGTAGAGCATGATGTTAGTAATCATATTATAACACTTGCTGTGGAGGCTTTTAATGATGAGCGCATTCAGTAATTTGTGCTGAGGTGGCAAGGAGTTTGGGGCATGAGTCGGGATATGAGTTGCCAGTGAATAGCGAAGAGGTTTTTAAAAAACCTTGGGTCAATGTAAAATCATCAAGGCAGAGGCTTGTTTTAGATATGGTTTTCATGTGCTGTATCACAGAAACTGTGAATGCAAGCTTGTTAAACACACTGTACGCCTATAGTAAAAAACCTGAATTAGGAAAAATACTAAATCAAATATTTAAGGATGAAGTGAAGCATGGGAAGTTGGGTTGGGCATTTCTACAAAATGAGGTTGAGGTCAATTCATGTTCTTATGTTAGCGAATATTTACCACAAATGTTTGAGTTGGCCATTAATGATGATTTACTGCTGCCCATTGTTAATCATGAAAGTGAGACATGGGATTTATTAAGCAAAGGGGTTTTGCCCATTGAACATCGTAGAAAACAATTTAAAGAAACTTTTATTAATGTAATTATTCCTGGCTTTAATAAGTTTAATATAGACACTAGCTCTGCTGAGGCTTGGTTTAATAATAAGGCTTGGGCTAGCTAAAAGCTAGCTTAAGTGGGGTAAATATTATACTCTTATTAGCATGAGCAAAGAGATTATATTATTTGGAGTTGGTCATTTAGCAAAATTTATTACTCCTTTATTGAAAGCTAATTATAATATAACTGGCCTATCACGGAGTTTTTCATGTTTAGTAAATGATGAAATAACTTACAAGATGGGAAGTTCTTTAAGCCAAAAAATTGAGAAGTCTCCAGAGTGTATAATTGTTAATTTCCCACCGCGAGATGAACTCACCTTAACGTTAAAAAAAATAAACGATTACTTTGACGACAATACTCCATTAATTTTTGTAAGTTCAACCTCAATATACAGTTGTGGCAAAGTGGATGAACAGTCTGAATTGAATAAAAGTAGCCGACTTTACCCATTTGAAAACTTAATTAGTCACTGGCAGAGGCCAACAGTTGTGCTTAGGCCAGGAGGATTGTTTGATAAAATCAGAAACCCAGCTAATTTTTTTAAAAACCGCTTAGAGGTGTTAAGCTGTGACAATCCAGTAAATATGGTTCATTGCCAAGATGTGGCTTCATTTATTAAATATGTAATTGATAATCAGTTGTATGGTGGCCAGTATAATTTAATAGCATCCACCCATCCAACGAAAAAAGAGTTCTATGGTAAGGCAATAAAATTATCAGGATATCAACAGCCAATATGGAAAAAAGAAGGCGCACAAGCTAAGCTTGTATTAAATGACAAGAGTTTAGCAACAGGGTTTAAGTATAAATATGATAACCTTTTGCTGGCATTAGATATAATAACCAATTAAATTTTTTCGCCATTCACCCAAATTCTATACTTAGTGGCATGACCATAAGTTCTTGGTCTTCTGTCGTATGTTCTTTTCTCTAGCGTATACTCATCTAGACAAATAAATAAAGAAATTCTTTCTTCAGAAGAGAAGTAAATTTCTTGAACTGTTTCGATTAACTCAGGGCTAGTTCCAAATGTTACTCTTACGTCAGTAGTGCTTTGCTTAATAAAGAAGCCGGATAATTGGTATGGTCTTTCATTAGTGTCATGATTGTAAGCCGTCCCAGTCACTTTTCCGCAAATAGATTTTTGTGAGTCAGCAGCACTAACAACAGGTGAAACAAAAAGGGCAGTTAAAATAATTACTAGAAACTTCATATAGCTCTCCTAAAAATAAGTTTATATGTTAGCCCTTAGCAAATTAAAGTAATTATCGCAATTTGCTAGGGTTATTTTTATTAATAGAATTAGATTATTTTTGTCTATAGTGGTAAATATTTATACTTTGAATTTTAAAGCTATGAAATATTTATGCAATTATAGCTCCTGCCTATTCTTGTAGAGCCTTAATCATAAACTTATGTATTGACGGAATAATCTTATAATTAGGAGAGCATAAGTAAATGGTTTCCTTTTTGTATTTAGGAATGGGGTAAATTGTAAGGCTTTTTTCCTTTACGGCTATTTGTTTAGGGATAATAGCAATTCCATGTTTATTTTTTACGAATGAAATCATTGAGCGCATAGAATTAACTCTAATAAAGTTTGGGCTTACTTTTTTTGAAAAGCGCTTAAGGTAACTACCATGGTTTGCGAAGATCCAGGTGTATTTATGAGTATTTTTTATATCAATTTCTTTTTTACTAATTAGGCAATAGCTTTCTTGAAAAATTTTAATGGAGCTTACGCTCTCATTTTCTATGGCTTGCGTAGTTATTAAAAAATCAAGTTCACCTTTGTTAATTTGGATAGCGAGATCATCTACTGTGCCAATAACAATATTTAAATTAGGTAGGTTTGGAATGGAGCAAAGTTTATCTGTAAGCCAACTTTCAAGGATTCCTGGTAATGTGCCTATATTGATTGTTTGTTTTTCTTTGTTGAAATCATGTTTTACCCAGCTTTCCATATGGTCCAGTTGATTAAAGAGGTCGCGACCTTTTTTAGTTAGGAACACTTTTTTTGGAGAGCGGATAATGAGTTGATGGCCAATAGAGTCTTCTAAAAGCTTTACCTGTCGGCTGATTGCCGACTGGGCGATATTTAATTCATCGCCTGCTTTTGTAAAGTTTTCGTGTCTACCAACCTCATAAAATGCCTTTAAATACCTATAGTCCATAGTTAGACTATATAATAATTAGATTATTAGTAGTCAATTAATATATTTTTAATATCTATAGATTTAGCCTATAAAGCTACTAATAGAAGATAATTTATTTAATAAGTCCTTGGAGGGAAAATGATTTTAAAAAATATATGTATTGCTATATTGGTTAGTGCTGTTTCGCCATTTACAATGGCTGAAGTTAATAAAACTTGTACAGAAGAAATTACAGTTGAGGCTGTTTGTGCCGGGGAGGGAGATAACCACCCTGAGGACCCAATGTTTGATCCTCTTTTTGTTTACTACTCAAAAAAATCTTATGACTTAATAAAAAAACTAGAGCTTGAGGGTAAAAGGCTTAAAAATGAGCCAGCAGTTTGTGACAGTGGGGGCGGATATTTGATTTATGATTTATTTGGTAAAGACAGATTGCCGGACTCTCATATCGACTTTGATGAGGTGACAGTGGAGTTAGTTGTGGGTTGTAACGAGTAAAGAGGTTGTTTTTTTCTGTCTCATGGGTCATGTGTTTACATGGCCTTTTTTTTGCCATAAAGTTCTCCTAAGAGGTAATGTGCCTGAAGGTGGTGGTAATGATTAATATGCTATTATTTTTGTTGTTTAGTAGTTTTGTAAATGCTGAAGTAGCTTACAATAAAGAAAACTGTAATCCGGAGTTATCATCCGAGCTAAAGCTTAAGGTAAAAGATTTAAAGTGGGGGCAAAGCTTAAATGAAATGACTATGCTTTTTGATCAAATTTATAAGTCTGGAAAACGCTTAGAGTATAGAGCTTACAAAGATGGGGGCAACTTTGTCTTGCCCACAAAGGACAATCAAAAAATGATTATAAGTGATAATTTCATTAATAATTTATCAGCACATATTGAGTCTGCTCTGCAGAGACATTATGTAGACTTTATATTTTTTTCAGATATGGGCCATGCTCACCTTTTTGTTGATAAAAAGCTATACCAAGAGAGTGTGAAAACTATCCCTCCAGGCAATAAACATTTGAGAAGTGAAGTCATGCTTAATAATAGTAGTACAAAGTTTTTGTATCATACGGCTGAGCAGTTAAAGACATTAGGTAAGGATAAATTACCTATTAAAGATAAAAAAACACAGTGGAGATTTTTTTCTCGAAACCTTGTGGGGCAAAATTTGAAAAATGCTCCCTTAGAAGTTATTTATAATCAGGCAGATGCTCATAACTCTGTTCGCGGCAAGACTTATGATATTAATGGGGAGTATAAATACTGGGGATCAGGCTTTGATTTTTCAGCCTCAAAAAACGGATGTTTCATTTATAAGCATAAAGGTCAAAAATATAATTATGATATTTCCTTATATGCAGTTCAATAATAGCTAGACCATTTGGTGTTAAAAATTGTCATTACTGCTAAGTAGACATATAATCATTAGATGCCATTGCTAAATAATTTTAACTATAAACAGCTAACGCTAAATATACTTTTTTGTAGCTTGGGTTGTTTAGCTTGTTACTACCTACAGATATATTTTAGTTTATCCAATGTGCTTTCATCGATATTAGTTGGATTAGTGGCTAGTTTTATTCCGAAATTTGATTTTTTTGATTCCAATAAGGCTATTGCAGCTATTTACTGCGGAAGCTTCGCTTCAATGAGTGGGTTGAATTATTTTAGAGATTTTTGGAGTATTTTTACGTTAGGTTTAATAGTTGGCTTGAACTTTACTATTTGCAGTCCTTATTTTAGGGGGATTGGTGGTAAATTAGGAACCATTGCATTTATATCAGCAGTTACTTTTATTTTTTGGAGAGTCCTGTGATGGCAGTTTATTGTTTAATTTCAATGTTACTGGCTTGGGGCACCTTTTATTTAATAAGACATCCAAGTATTACGCCGACCAGGGCATCTTCTTTACTTTCTCTAATTACCATAGGAATTTTATTTATTATTAATAGAGTTGTGAATATTGAGATTGTACAAATGTCAGCTTTAGCTTTTGGTGCAAGCTTTGTGGGTATGTGTTCCCACAAAAAAGTGGGTGACCTGGAGGTTATATTTGCTGGGTTTGTTTTTGCTTTTGTATTTATATATTTTACTCCAAAGTTGTCTGTTCCAGGAATAGGTGGAGCTTTAGGTTTTAGTGCCTTTGTATCTGTATTAATATCTAGGGGAGTGTATTGGGTTTGTAATTATAAAAAAATTAGGAGATCAATGTGATTGAGACAGTGAAATGTGATGATGGGAAAATAAGATGCAAATGGTCCATATCTACAGCTGAGTATATCAATTACCATGATAAAGAATGGGGTTTTCCAGTCTACGATGAAAATCGTTTGTTTGAAAAAATTTGTCTTGAAGGCTTTCAAGCAGGTTTAAGTTGGAGAACAATTCTAACAAAAAGAGAAAATTTTAGGCTAGCATTTAAAGAATTTGATTATATTAAAGTTTCTAGATTTTCAGAAAAGAAAGTTGAAGCTCTTCTTAAAAATGAAGGAATTATTAGGCATAGAGGGAAAATTGAAGCCACTATTAACAATGCAAAAATGGCAAAACTAGTAGTCAAAGAATTTGGCTCCTTATCGGAATATTTCTGGAGTTTTAAACCAAAAAAAATAAAGCGCGATTACAAGTTAGTCTCCATTACTGAAGAATCGATTCGCTTATCTAAAGATTTAAAAAGAAGAGGTTGGAAATTTGTTGGTCCAACAACGGCCTACGCCTTCATGCAGGCTATGGGCTTAGTAAATGACCACGGAAAAAACTGTCACACTCGTAAAAAAATTAAAAGTATTTTATAGTTTTACTTGCTGTTTAAGTTTTAGTTGAAATCACCTTGTTCAAGTTTTTTGTTGAGTTCCTCAATCTGGTCAAGAATTGAGGTGAATTTTTTGCCAAAGTTAGTAAAGTTATATTCAACTCTAGGAGGCATTTCCGGGAACACTTCCTTATTTAAAATTCCAAATTTAACATTCCTTTTTAAGCAAGTATTTAGTACTTTTGTAGATAAGCCTTCAGTGCTTCTAACCATTTCTCCCGGTCGACTAATGCCCTTTTTTAGTAGCGCATAGATAGTGAGTGACCACTTACATCCATATATTGTCTCAACCATTGTTGAGGTCTTAGAAGGTGGTTGTTTTCTAGAAGTAATTTTTTTTTCATTAGTCATTTTAGTATTTTGAACCTTTTTGTTCCTACCTCACCAAGTTGTACCTACTATTATAAAGCATAAAAAAATGGGATAACAGTTAAGTAAACTAATAACAAAAGGAGACTAATATGGCAACAAAAGCATTGGCAATAATTGTGGGTGGATCAAGTGGAATGGGTTTAGAAACTGCGATCAAGTTAGCTAAAAACAAAAATGATATTCTTATTATTGGAAAGAATGCCGGTAAGCTTGCAGAAGCAAAAGCTACTATCGAAAATAAAAATGCAATGGTAGAAACTGTAGAAATGAATCTATACAATAAAGATCAGTTGACTAATTTTTTAGTGAAAATTGAAAATGAAGATCGTCCGATCAAGCACCTAGTTAATGCAGCAGGTTTTTTTAAACCAGTGAGTTTTATTGAACATAAAGAAGAAGACTATGATTTGCAGATGGACTTGAATAAAGCCTTCTTTTTTGTTTCACAAGCAGTGGCAAAAAAAATGAAAGATACTGGTGGTGGATCGATTGTAAACATTGGCTCAATGTGGGCTCATCAAGCTATCAAAGCAACGCCCTCATCGGCTTATTCAATGCAAAAAGCAGGACTTCATTCTTTAACTCAGCATATGGCTATGGAGCTTGCGGAATATAATATACGTGTGAATGCTGTTGCGCCAGCGGTAGTTGTTACTCCAATTTACAAAGCTTTTATTGATGAAGATAAAATTGAGGAAACTCTTCAGGAAGGATTTAATAGTTTTCATCCTATTGGTCGCGTTGGTCAGGCTGCTGATATAGCTAACGCAATAGATTTTTTACTTTCAGAAAATGCCTCATGGATAACAGGAGAAGTTTTAAATATTGACGGTGGGGTAATGGCTGGTAGAAACTAAATATAATTATTCTGGAGCTTTAATATGTTAGAAAACTTTAATATGGATTTTTCCAAAAATATTTTTATTAGTAGCGAAAAAGAAACATGGGTGGATTCTCCTTCTAATATGGTAAAAAGGATTCCACTTGAAAGGGAGGCTGCTGAAAGTGGCCATACCACTTCCATTGTTCGTTACGCCCCTGGTGCAAGTTTTCCCCAGCATTCACACCCACTGGGAGAAGAGATCTTTGTATTAGAGGGCATGTTTTCTGACGAGAAAGGAAATTACCCTGCTGGCACTTATATTAGAAACCCAGCAGGAACGAGCCACTCTCCATTTAGTAAAGAAGGTTGCTTGTTATTTGTAAAATTAAATCAATTTGCAAAAGATGACCTTGAATCAGTACTTATTAATACGAAAGACAGAGATTGGCATCAAGGACATGGTAATTTGCAAGTTATGCCTTTACATAGTTTTGGTACGCAAGGTACGGCATTAGTTAAATGGCCTGCAGGTGAAAAGTTTGTTCCCCATACTCACATGGGAGGGGAGGAGATTCTAGTCCTTTCTGGAGAGTTTAAAGACGAGCATGGCTCTTACCCAAAAGGTTGTTGGGTTAGAAGTGGGCATATGTCTACTCATCACCCTTGGGTAGATGAGGAGACAATTATACTAGTTAAAACGGGACATTTATTAGTTTAAATTTAGTCCCTATTTTTTTAATTAATTACTATTAGCCTTGTCGGCAACACATTTAACGACACGACGAGCGTATCTGCGGTCACTGTGGATTGAAAAACCTCTATGGTGCTTAATGCGATCAACAGCAGCTTCACCACGAGTTAATGGAAAGTTTTTTGGGTAACAAGATAATAGGTCATTTAACCAGTTGATTTCGTCAACATGGTAGATAGTGCTAAGAGAATTTCTAATTTCCTCTAGGTCCCACTGTACACAACGGTAAGTAAATACAGGGTTCATGGCATCACAATGCTCTAAAACAGTGGCAACATCTTGTTTAACCGTCTCCATGTCTTGTACAGCATGTGCAAATTGAAGAGAGGTGAACATAGAAATAACAAAAATTAATAACTTCATAAAACACTCCTTAAATTGGTTTATAGGGTTTTAATACGCAGACAGGCTGCTGTAGTCAAATTACAAGGCTTTAATTAGCTTGATTGTAAAAAGTAACTAAAAGCTATGTAGTTTTTTGCAGTTTTTACGTTATAGATTTAGCTGTATTAGGCCTGGGGGGAGCCTGGCTTAAACGCACAAAGTCATGTTTTGTTTCGCTCTTACCAGGTGCTTGTAAAGTCCTCAGGTAAGTAATTCCAGCTACGTCCATAAACATGGGCCTTTTTAACTTCATTTCCGGAAGGAGTAACAAGGGGCTTTCCATAATGAGCCCATCCTAAAAGGCTTCCTTCAAGGTTGTAGGCATCAATATTCATGTTTTTTAATTTTTGTACATACTTGCCACTACGGTAGCCAATTGTGCAGTAAACTACAATTTTTTTGTCTTTAAAAGTTGATATATTTTTTTCGAACTCTTCTTTACTAATTGCTTCTGGAATAATGGAAACTTTTCTCTCATCAATTGCTCTAACATCCACAAATTGAATGTTACTTTTTAAACGTTCTACTTCAGATAGTTTAAACTCTGGAACATTATTAAAGTCCTTCTTGATCTCTAGGTACATCTTATGAGCTTTAACTTTATTACTTTCTTTACTCACACAACTTCCTAGCAAAAGGAATAAGGTTAAGATAGTTGTTCGCATCAATCACTCCTTTGAATACAGTAGCTCTACTATATAATTAGTAATTTAGGAATCACAAGGAAAGTACTCTAATTTTTAATAAAGTATTTTTCATTTTTACCAACAAGGGTCTGTGTATCTAATCTATTAGCGCCAACCACTTAAAGCTTAAACCAGGTTTCGTATATTAGTTTAATAGCCAACTTTTTCTCTTCGACTTTTTGATTGTTCTAATTTCTTTTGTCTAGCTTTTTCTTCAATCGCTGCTTGTTCGGCTTCAAATTCAGTTC
>CALLBC010000245.1 GCA_938001965.1 uncultured Bdellovibrionales bacterium
TAATCTTATTTAGCTATGCTAAAGACTAAAATTTAAATACAATGAAACATAAGGTTGAGCCAAAATCCAATTTCCTTAATGATCTCAGCCGGGACATAATCGCTGTCACTTAAGCGAGACGTTTTCGCTGGCAAATCACAATATTGATTAAAACATATACTTAATGATACATAATATAACTTATCGGATAATCGTATCTATCTGAAACAACTAATGATTTTAATACATTACGTCTCCCTCTAATTTTTAATTCATTCTGTCCCGTCATAAGGTCTAATGATGAATTCATTTATTAAAAGGAGATTAATATTTATGAATTCATTAGGAGTCTTTTTGAGCAATACAGAAAGTTACAAGTTTCAAATCATTACTAAATACTTAAGTGGTAAGTTATATCGTGATCAAGCAGCTGAACTTTTAAGAGTCAGCGAACGAACAATCACACGTTACGCTACAAACATTAAAAACAAAGGTATATTTGGTGTTAAACATGGTAATTGTAACAATAAATTTAATCAAAAATATGATAATGATTTTAAATTTAAAATAATTGATCTTTATAGGTCTAAATACTTTGATTTTAACCTTGTTCACTTTAATGAAATATTATTAGAAAAACATGATGTTAGTTTGAAATATGAAACCTTATATTCTTGGTTCAGTAAGATTAAGTTAATTAAACACCCTAAGCGAAGACGCGGTAAAAAGCACGTATACCGCCAAAGAATGCCTCAAGAAGGCTTATTGCTACAAATGGATGGCTGTCATCATAGGTTTAACGGTAAAGACGAATGGTGCTTAATTACTGCTATTGATGATGCAACTTCTGAAATCCCCTACGCTGAATTCTTTAAAGGTGAAACTACCCTTTCTTGCCTTAAAGTCTTAGAGCAAATAATTTTAAAAAAGGAATTCCAAAAGCTATTTATACAGATAAAGCTGGTTGGTCTGTTGGTGGTAAGCGCTCTGAGTTTTCACACTTTCAAAGAGCTTGTAACGAGCTAGGCATACA
The DNA here is from genome assembly GCA_938001965.1 of uncultured Bdellovibrionales bacterium. Lineage (GTDB taxonomy): Bacteria > Bdellovibrionota > Bdellovibrionia > Bdellovibrionales > UBA1609 > JAHDIR01. Next base: position 1,013 of record CALLBC010000245.1, read on the forward strand.
ACTAATTTATGCTAACTCTCCGCAAGCTAAAGGCCGCATTGAACGCTCTTTTAGAACGATTCAAGATAGGCTTGTACCTGAGCTTAGAATAGCTGGCATAACTGATATGGATAAGGCAAATGATTATTTGATGACTGAGTTTATTGATAAGTACTGGAATAAGAAAAAGACTGTGCAGGCTTTTGATTCTGATAGCGCCTACACTACCCTTGATCCTTGGGTTAATTTAAATGAAGTACTATGTTTAAAGTATGACCGTAAAGTGGGTTCTGATCAAACTGTGAGCTTCCAGGGGCAAAGGTATGTTATCTCTGGTAGTAAAACATCAGCTGCGAACCTTATGGCTACATTTCAAGTAGATTTTAATGGAGAGTTAAAAGTATATGTGTTCGGTGAAGAGCTTTCGGCAACACCCGTCTCAAGGCCTTAATACGATATTGATAAAAAGCCTACTATAGAGAAAATAAAGAACAAAGAATTGTATTTGAATATGGCTTACCTAGCGTCGAATCTTTACGGTGCCGTGTGGGATAGTAAAGTTTCAGGCAAGCCTGTTAAGTTTAAAAAGAGTGGCTAAAACTAGGGTTTTATTCACAGTTTAGGCCAATTTAATGGTAAACCAGAGGCTTAATGAGAATTTTTGGTGTTTTGTCATTTATTTTAGGAGTACTGCCTATTGCACAATCTCTCAATATCTTTATACTAATTAAAATTAAGAGAATTTGGGGGTAGAAATGAAAAAAATAATTTTAATTATCTTTAGCTTGATAGCAGTTAACGTATATGCAGACCATAAAGAAAATCCAACTCAAGTTATACATACACCACATCACGAACATATAACCGTTCAAAAAGCTAAATTTCTTCATGAAGAAATTAATGGCAAAATGTTTACTTGCTATCAAGAAAAATGGTTAGACTGCAGATCAAAAGGAAAAGATAGAGGCTGGTTTCCATATGATAATTGCGACAGTAACGAATTGTTAGATATTGAAATATTAAAATTCTACAATAAAAGTGAGTTTGAAAGTAGATATTACAGTGCTTCAGACTCAGGTATATTTGAAGGAAGCTGGACTAGAACCAACTTATCTACAATTATGATAATTGATGACTTTCAAAAATTTCCAAAAAGACCTAATTCTGTGAATCCTCTAAAATTTCAATCTAAAGAAATTATAGATGACAGAAAAGTTAATTTATACCATTACTTTTATCAAAGCACTATTAGATACACTAACACTAGATTCTCATGTACAATTACTGACATCTAAAACTAATATGACAAGTTATTTCTTCACCAAAGGTACCTGCTTCCCACAGGTAGCAACCATGCGTTAAACTGGGCCTGCTGGATCTATTCAATCGGGCCTACAAACATAAGAGTAGACTTGAATTCCGTTTTAGAAAATATTACTTCAAATAACGCATGTCTGCTACCCAAGGGAAGCAGGTACGTAATCTCAATTACTGACATCTAAAACTAATATGACAAGTTATTTCTTCACCAAAGGTACTACCCAAGGGAAGCAGGTACGTAATCTGAAGTCCCTCCAGAAGTCTTTATTGGCTCTAATTTTAAATTTATCTTTTTTCAAGAAGCCTGAATGTCCACTTTTAAATTAATATTATCTCTACGTAATTGATCTTGTAATACAACTTGTACCCAGACCTCTTTTGGCTGCTTTAATATTTTAGCCCAAGATGCAGCAAGTTTTGCTGATGGAACCCTACGTCCCTTTTCAAAGTCACAAAGCTTTTGCTTTGATACGTCAAGTTTTTTAGCCATAGCCACTTGAGTTAGCTCCAGATCTTCTCTAGAAATAAGTAACAGGTCAGCTAAAGTAATTGGGCCAAAATCTTTTTCAAGTTTTTTTGATGTGTATTTAGTACTCATGATTTGTTACCTCCTCAACAATCGCAATATGTAAATCGCCGTTTCTTTTGTGTCTGTATATAACTCGCCAAGACTTATTTAATCTAACTGAGCGGTAGCCTTTCCACTTTCCCTTTAGTGGTTCGTCATGCAGCCCAGGTATTTTGCGTGTCTTAGCTAGCCCCATAGTTTCAACGTATATAACCCATCGTTGTAGACGTTTGATTATAGTTTTTGGCACCTTTTTGAGCTGTTTGTGTACAAGTGTTAGGTCTACAGTGTCCATAATTCAAAGTACCCTATTTATGGGTACTTGTCAATAGTCTAATTTTATTACCCCAGGACTGAATGTATTAAAATTAAAGGTGACAGTTTGTATGAAAAACGACAATCTATTTGAAACAACTTAATAATTTGAAACAACTAATGAATTTAACATATTACGTCTCTCTTTAATTTTATTAAAGAAAACTAATTTATCTCAATATAAATTTATATTTTTAATAAGCTGTTGAACTTTTTTTGAAACAATTCCATTTCCTAATGTGTGGTCTTTTAAATAACCTAAAAAGTAAATATAGGGAGTTCCACTATTATCTTTAAGTTGAACTCCGTAAGTTCTATAATTACCCCACCTGGAGTCCACAGAGCGTATCTCAAAAAGTAAATGATCAGTTTGCCCATTTATTATTTTCATAATTCCTTTACCATGAGTTGTTATGCCAGATTGAGTCAAAAATATAACATGCTCAAGATATTCAAGGTTTTTTTTGGTTAATTCACTTATAAGTTTCTTGGAAAAAACTATATTATTTTTTGTTCCATCTCGATTTAAAGTGTAAAATAATACTTCGGGTGCAATATTATCTAATGTCAAAAACTCTAGCTCTATATCTTTGAGGCTTGGCTTGGATACTGGCTCTTTATAGTTTTCTTGCTTTACAGTTTTTTGAGAATAAGACTGCTGTAGTTTGTCAACATACAATTTAATATTATCAATTTCACGTTCTGTTAGTTTAGTTACATCTTTTTGGCCAATTTTTGCGAGTTTATTCTTATAGCTTTCAAACTCCTTGTTACCACTATAGTTTTCATATTTTGCCAGTTCATTCTTAACAAACGGGTTTATTATATCGCTAAAAATAGCTTTACATGAAAGAGTAGCTGTGGATGCATAAGGGCAAAACAATAGAGTTAAAATAGTTATTATAATTTTAAATTTAAACATACTCGTTGCCTTTTGCACTTAAAAATTGACTATAATTTATACACTTTAAAATAAATACAAGATAAACTCGAATCTTGAACATATCTATTAAAAGTAATTTTAACTGATGCAAAAGCTATTCCTATCTTGATTAAAGCAAATGATAAACCACCAAAAGCCTCTAGAGTCTGTTATAACCTGTATTTGAGCAATGAATTAAATTTAAAGGTGGCAGAATGTTTGAAAGACTACATTTATTTGAAGCAACTAAACTTTTAACAAGTTCACTCCCAAATCTTTTTGTTAAGTTCAATATTAACCACTCTTTAAGGTCCTGAACTGATACATTATTGATTAAAGTATTAGATATACACTTTGGTCTCAGGTAGAATAAAAATGCAGAGGGGTTTATGATTAAAAGGATTATTTTTCCAAGTTTGATGGGGCTAATTATTCTTGCTGGATTTAATAATTGCAGCGGAGACTTTCAAAGCCTTACTATTGATCAGCAATCAAGCTCAGGCTCAGGTGAAAATCAATCAAGCCCGACGGCACCCCCAGCTGGTGCAATACAAATTAACATAATAACTGAGCCTGCACCTTTTACTGTTCAAACTGAAGAAAAAATTGAATTTGATCTTATAAATACATCTGATAAAGACAAGCTCATTTGTAAACTCAACAACTCCCCTCTTGATGATTGTAAAAGCCCTATTCTTTTAACTAACCTGAATGAAGGGATACAAAAGTTAGAGCTAATTATTGAAAATAACAATTGTGATAATTGTTTGAAAGTAATTAATTGGACAATAGAGCCTACATACTATGTGTTGGACCCTTATTCTTATGAGGTGAACCTAAATTTTGACGTTAATAGCTTGCCTTCTGAAAAAATGAAAAAAATCTATGCTGACTGGTGGACAGCACATGAAACTCCACAGACTCATTATCAACACGATCCTAAGTTTCACTTTGATAATGCATCAACAACGCAGTGGAGATCAAGCGGAACCTATAGCGTAGGACGTGCTGGCGGACGTTATTTGAATACAATTATGGATTTTATGAGGATTACAGGAGATCCTAAGGCTCTCGAAGAGCTTTTATATTACTCTGATAGAATTAAAAAATTACTCAAAGATCATGATGGTAGAGGTTATACTTATTTTCAATATACGGCACCAGATCAGTCTAACAAAGATGATAATCCACATAACCTCGATGATACACACTACTTAGATGAAATATTACTTGGAGGGAGTATTGCCCGCCTAGGTTTAGTTTTGCACGAGAATCGAAGAGTATCAAAGCAGGCTGAAGCTGATGCCAACTTTTGGTTTAGCTATTTAGATGAAAATTTCTTGCCAAAATGGATGTACAGAAAAAGTTATTATACAAATAATAAATATGTACCTCCAGCTGAATTGAAGTTGCAAAATGCAGTTTTTTGGGACGGCGGAGTTGGAGGCTCTGGGGGTAATGCTAAAGATGTTGGTTCAAGTTGGGGGCATCCAGATAGCGCAGACCAGGGGAAGTCCATGTTTAATGAATATGGTGACTTAGTTCATAAGTATCCAGCACACCCCTTCTCACACTCATACTCAGCTGGTATGTATATGTTCATGGCTTTAGGGAAATATTTTAAAGAAACCGGCAAGAAGCCTGTTTCAGCCATTTATACTGGAACTGTTGACGACTTTTTAAATGAAGCAAAAATTAGGCATGACTGGTGGTTTAGAAAGCTTGTTTCTCAAGCAGATGGCTCAACAGAATGGAGCCATTTTATGAATAGACAAAGTGGAGGAACTAGGTGGTATTATTCAATGACTACTATTAGCTATTTATATTCTCTCCATTGGAATAAGTTTTATAATTTCTCAAAAGATAGCACTATGATTGGCTTTGCGAAAGTTTGGTATAACGGAGACCCAAGTTCAAGTGAAGATGTCCTGACGCCTAATAATACAGATATAATGGCTTTAAATTCTGATGGCAAAGGGGGAAGTACTCCTTTTTATTTATCTTCAGGAGCACTTCTTGGTTGTTGGGATTCAACTGGTGTAATTTTGTCTTTAAATGATCAAGCTATAATTTCTCCGATAAAGCACAAAATTGTTGGTAATACTAATAAGCATCATAATGACCACCATAATGCAATTTTATCTTGTGAACTTAAAAAAATATTTGAAATGCAATAAGTAGTAAATTTCAGGTCTAAATTTCATATTATGTTTGCTTTTTATTCAACTGATACATCAAACTATGATATCTGTATAGTCAATGAAAAGTGATGTTTTTAGATTACGTATGTTAAAGCTTGTAAACCAATGGGAAGCTGAAGATCTATCTAACTTAGAGTTCTATAAAGCTTCAATGTCACTATACAAAAATTTTAAAGAGCATTGGCAAAAAAATCCTGATCGAGCTAATAACGAGTCAATGAATGTGCTTCGTTTGGTATGTCTTGAATACTATTTTGAATCATTACCATATAACTTTTATGGGAAGACGCATATCCCCTATTTTAAGCATCGGCTTCAGTTAGATTATGCCCCCAGCCGGCAAGAGGAAGAAGAGCTTCAGCGTAAACTTGTAATTAAAGAACCCTATGAGCAACGATATGCAAGGCTTAAAAGTGATCCTTTTTATAAGCCATTTGCCGAGCTTTTAGAGTCTATTGATCTTAAAACAATTAAGATTGCCAACCCTAAGAAATTTGGTTGGGCATTGTCCACGGCGATTAAGTGGTCTTCAGGTTGTATCAACCACCCTGCTGGTAAAATATCTTGGGTTGATACTTATAGTTTTAAGGATATTTCAATAAATGAACCCCAGTTTTTTGGTAAAGGGATATGTTATGCTGGGCTAACTTCTGGTGGTATAGAGCTAAACGTTCCATTTTCATTTGAGTTAAATTTGGAGACTCAATATATTAACTGCTTGTGGGGTGATTTTTATGATAACTCATCTGAGGAAAGAGGAAAACTCACTGGTAATGAAAAACTATATTTTAAAATAGATATTAATAAAGAAGATTTTTTTAAACGATTAAAAAGTAATTACTATGATATTCTAGCTAAAGAATTAGCCTCTCAACTTTAGGAACGTTATAATTTTTTTTGTATTTTTATTTATAATATTTTAAATTATAGGCCGGCAATAACTTCGAGCATCGGCCAATTGTCTTCAAATTGAAAGACTCTTTTGTGTTTAATCTTTAAACCAACGTTTTTTATTTCTGTAATAATTTGCTCAGAACTTCCAAAGTATCTCCCCGCCACGCCATTGTAAACCTGGCACCTAGTCTTTGGGGCCCAAGTGTTTGATATCTCTATTGAAAGATTCTCTGGAGGGTTTCCGCAGTGAGTTCTCATAAGAAAGACACCATTTTCTGATAATGAGTTGTGAGTTTTTTTAAATACACCCTTGCGATCTCCAGGAATTATACAGTGGAGACAGTGGTCGTCTATAATTACATCAAAAGTCTTTTTCGGAAATTGTTCTTTAACAATATTTAGTTCGTTAAACTCAGTGCCTAGATTTAGGTTTATAGCTTTTTGCTTTGCCCATTTAATAGCTGTGGGGGAAATGTCTACGCCGTTCACTAAATAGCCTAGGCCTGTCAGTGCTAGTGATGTCTCACCATCACCACAGCCGAGTACTAAAACAGATGAGCCTTTTGAGGTATTATTGTCCTCAATAGCCTTTTTATAAAATTGAATTCTTTCTTCAATATCATCAGCGGAGCTCCATGACTTTCTCTTGTTTAATTTAAGTTCAAGATATGCTTTTTCATGAATTTCTTTATAGGCTGTTTTTAATTCCATTTTTTAATGATTTCACTTGCTAAGCTTAAAGTCACTAAATAAGGTATAAATATGCCTTAGTTTTGTTAATAATTTTTTAGTGAGAGAGGTTTTGTGAAGTATTTTGTAGTATTATTTTATTTACTTTTTTTTGTTAATGCAGCTTGTGCCTCAAAAAGTAAAATTAATATAAAAACTAATGCCTACTGGCAATGTCAGTGTTGGCTAGATAAAAAATCAAGCTCCGCAGATATGCTTATTGAATTTGAAAGTAAAGAAAACATAGGCAGTCTTGTTGAAGCACAAAATTATGCATTAACTGAATGCAAAAAAAATGATGCTAAACTGTCAATTGCCACTTGTCTTAAGTGGGTTTCCGCCGGGCCTGAATAGTAATTTGCAAAGTTATTACTTTATAATTGCACTAAGGACTGAACATTAGGGCAAGATGAAACTTCAATAAAGATTAATTTTTGCTCTGCTGTGGCCAGTGTATGTTTGTCGCTATAGCCACCATTTGATAATGTGAGAGAGTTTGAATTATATGTATAATTGTTTGCAACCTTTTGGCTGTTTTTAGTTTTATTGCAATGTTCATCAATTTGGGTTTCTAATGTAAAAATCATTGCTCTATTTTCTATTACTTCATAGCTGGCCACAACCATGTATTGCCCAGTTTGAAAGTCGTTTATAAATATAAATAATTTGCCATTTGGTTTGAAAACATAAATTTTTTCTTCATGGATATACTCTTCGTAGCCAAATTTTTCCACTACCCTAGTGTCTTCTATTTCACCATAAAACATTCCGTCAATGACTTCATTTTTAGTGGTTTGTTCGTCGTTTCCTCCGCAACTTACTGCTATAAATGAAAATAATAAAACGAATATAAAATTAGTCATAAATTTCTCCTATTAAGAGTTTAATTTATTTTTAATAAAAGTTAATAAAATTTGGGTTGTTTGTAATTTATTTACTATATTAGGTAACTCTATAGAACGCTATCATCACAGTAGCTGTAAGCCTTCTCCAGTCTCATTTGCCAAGCGCAATGATTATTTAGCTCATCGTCTAAGAGCGCCGTGCAAACTTTGTAGTTTAGCTCTGTCTGAGTTATAGCTTTAAATGTATGCGTTCCTGTTGAGCACCCATTATAGCTAAGGCTATATGAGTCTGTGTAATTGTTAAGCTCTTCATCAGAGTCCCCGCAACCGACGGCCATAGTTATCATTGTTAATAGTGCTAATAATTTAGTTTTTGTCATTACCTTCCCCTTTTAAAAATATAAATATTAAATATAGTTTGAGCGAATAAAAATATAGTTTATTCATAATTATTAAAATGATTTGTATTTTTTCTATTTGTGAAAGTTTTAAAATCAATTAATTTGTTTCTCATGAGTCATATTTCATGTGTGAAACAGTTGTACGCCCCAAGCTTAATGCAAGAGGCGTAACAAATTATTTTTTTATTAAAATATTAAAATTATTTGAATTTTCCTTCACTTTGATGCTTTCATAATTACTCATGTCTAAATCTTTAATAATTCCTGCTGCTTTAGTATATGCTTCTGCAGAGTTTGTATGTAGCATCACTTCTTCGGCCAAAAATGTTGCCACACCCTGTTTGTAAGACTCAAACCCATTGTAGCTATTAATTTTTGTATCGACCCCTTTGCGGAAAGCTTTTTCCAGAGTTCTACTCCAAATAATATCTGTATTTTTTGGGATTGAAATGGCAGTTGATCCGTTTTTATAGGAACTAATTTCTCCAACAGTAAAGCCACTGATTTTATCTATATATATG
>CALLBC010000246.1 GCA_938001965.1 uncultured Bdellovibrionales bacterium
GATAATTTTCTGGAGTCATGAGTGGTCCTTTTTATAAAATTTAGTGTGGTAATTAAATTTTACTGTAAAAAGTCACTCATGATTTATATCGAACTTATTTCCTCAGGATGCACCGCAAACACCATTAAGTTTGTAGACCCAATATATTGAGTCTGTTCTTAGTCAATTTCCAGAAATCAAAGAGGGTTTAATTTTTGGATCAAGAGCACTAGGAAATTATAAAGAAAGCTCAGACATAGATTTATGCATTAAAGGTGAAAGCATAGATATTAATGTTTTATCTAAACTAATAGCTGAGCTAGAAGACAGAGGGCCTATTCCTTATCACTTTGATATTGTTAACTATAAAGATATAAGTGTCAGTGAATTTAAAAGCCATATAGATACACATGGTATTTCTTTTTTTAGGCATTCAGATTACAGAAATTACTAGCTTCTTGAGCTTGTTTTTTTGTTTTAGGGCACAAAAAAGTTCAAAGGTTCGTGCAGGAATCCTGCAGAAAGTTCAGTATTTTCAAAAAATATTTTTTTCGGCTCAAGACTGAGTTCGCTAGTCCTTAGAGACTGGATAGTTGCGTCTTTTTTTAGACCCGTTCAATATAGCATCGAGAAGAGCCCTTATAAGAGGAAAAGTTTAACTTTCTACCTATTAACGCTATTTTTCCAGAGTTAGAATTCTTCTTTAGACCAGTGAGCTCTTTCAATAACAGAGAACGTTCATTATTTAGCTTTTGAAGCTGTGATTCAATCTCTTCAATGCGGTTAGCACCGTCAGTCACTAGGCTACTTTTTTCATTGATACACTTACTTTAATATTTAAAGTACTGAGTATTTGTACAAGCTTATCAATTGTCATACTTCCCACCCTATCACTAAAAATTTTAGATATACGATCTTGAGTAAGGCCAGGTACTTGCTTGGCCAATGAGCGTTGTGAGATCTTATTCTTTTCACAATGAGCTTTTATTTTTATAACAAGTTTTTGTTTGATTTTAAGAACCTCATAATCAACACCAATATCTTCGGCAAACTCTTTAATTGAAGTCGTTTCTAGTTTTTCTTTTTTCATTACTCGATCCTCCTTATACGCTTTCTAATGGTATCTTTATCTTTTTCAAGTAAGGCTTGAGATTTCTTGTGAAATGCATAAACAAATACTAAAATATCTTTTTGAACAATACAGGATACGGCTCTCCAATTACCTGTATGATCTTTGACCTTGAACTCTTGAATCTTAGTGTCCTTATCAATTTTAAATGTTTTGAACTGAGAAGTGGTCAGCCTTTCTCCACTCATATACTTATCTACAAGAACAAAAATATCTTCCCTTATCTCTAGAGGAAACTTTTTAATTTCTTTTTTAAATGCTTCTAGCTGTGCTAATTTCAAACAAACCCCATCTGACTGTAAATATACTATCATTATTTAACAGCCAGAGCAATAGCTTTGATAGTTTTTATACCATCAAAGTATATAGACGTAGAGAAAAATTAAAGAGAAGCCTAACTAATCTTGTAGGATGGTAGGCGAAGGCACTTACTGGAATTATGAATGCTAAGTGACTGGAAAGAGCTTCAAGTGGAGCCGCTCCCGCCATTTTCGAACCCTTTTTGGGTGTTCAGATTACCGAAACTACAAGCCTTTGAGTTTGTTTTTTTATTTCTGGGGTTTAAAAAGGTTCAAAAGTTCGTGTGCTGAATTCAGCAAGATAAATTTAATTAAATTTCAAAAATATTATTCGGCTTAAGATTGAGTTCGCTAGTCTATAGAGACTGGATAGTTGCGTCTGTTTAGAGAATTATTATTTCTTTTTTGAAGTGAAGAATAAATTCGTATTATAGAAAGCGACTCGGTTCTTATTTTTTGAGTTCATTGAGATTTTTGCAATATTTGACTTTGCTTGATGAAGAACTTTTCTAAGTTTAGGAAAATCGTCATCATCCAAAATTAAACAAAATGAATCGAAGTAATCAATCTCTTTGTCCAGCTGTGAATCCTCTAGATATTGGATCGACCTTCCTAGTGCATTTTTATAAATTGGTCGAATATCCTCATCATTTTCAAGTATAACATCTCGAGTAACAACAGACTTGTCATGATTAATAATAATCGACTCAGTAATTTCAAGATACTTCATGCTTTCTTTTATTTCTGTTAATGTATACTTACCCTTGAGTAAACTTTTGATTTCTTTAGCGTCGAATTTAACTTTAGATAATCCCAATAAAGTATAAATTTCCCAAGACAAAGTATCAGAGAAAATACATCTGAATCTCTTCTTATTAGAGTAATTCAAAGGTTTCAAATCTCTTAAATTATCTAGTAAGTTGGTAAAATAGCTCTTCAACTCTTCCGTTTTAGAATCATCCTTCATAACCATCGTAAGAAAATAAGAGCTTTCCAGTGATGTTAATTTTATTTTTTTAGATAAAAGCTTGGCTTTCTCAAGTGAGATTTTTCTACGTCCCGATATAACTTGCTTTAGATAAGGCTCAGATGCATTAATTAAACGTGAATAATAAATATAAGAGTACTTACTGTCACTCGCTCTCTTGTACTCAACAATATCTTTTAAAAATTCTCGATAATCTTTATAATCAAATACGTAAACCATAAGCTCTTACTTTAAAAAAAATTAATGTCCAATAGAACCAACATTCTTGAAACTATTATGAATAAGCTTAGAACTCTTTCTGTCTACTTTGTTCATAAAGCATTGTCTATAGCTTCCACTAAAAAAGGTAGTCAACTGAGGAAGACTAGACTCATGCTCTTCCGTTAACCTCAATTCATATGTTGGTGGCATTGAGTTTTCATCTTGTGTAGATACATAATATCTGCGAATACCTGAACTCGAAAAATCTTCAAATCGTATTTCCTTGACTAACTCTATCTTTGTATTTTCAATTAATGCAAAAGCAAGAGAGGTATTTTTTAAAGTATAAACTTCAATATCGAATTCGCATGATGAATCGCTTACATAAGACTTTTCCCAATTAGTAGGTAGTTGTTGAGCTGAAGCTTCTAAAAAAGGTAGTAATGTTAATAGTATGAATAGTACTCTCATGATTGCCCTCCTATTTGTTAATGGCAAAGACATATTTTCACATTTATACCTTACTGAATATACTAAACGTCAGTATTTATATTTAAAATGGGTACAAAAAGTACCCACACAGCAGTTCCATCTATTCTCCCCAATTACAATCTTTCGCCTTAATCTCCCTCATCAAAGCCTCATAAGTATGAAGATATTTATCATGTACTCGTTCACTCGAATGCCCTAACCAGCTAATCGATAGAGCTTTATCTCCTGTTTTCCCATACAGAAATGTTCCTCTTGTATGCCTACAACAATGCCAAGTTTTATATCTGATCCCACATTCTTTAAATGCTTTCTTGAGTTTATTAGTCGTAGTTGTTTTATTTTTGATTTTTCTTGAGATCTCGATAGAAGTTTTCATGCACACCTATCATTAACAATGTTCTTGATTCTTCATCCCACTCGTAAGCAAGTAGAAGTAATTGACTAGAAGACTTAAACTTATACACATAAACACCAAGCAAATCCCCCCTCTTCTCTTGACCAATTTGAGGATCTGCAACTATGTCTTTAACGGCATTATCTAGATCAGATTTTTGTTTTTTAGATAGTTTCTTGATTTTTTTACTAAAGAGATTTGTTTGAAATATTTTTATTTTCTTCTCACTCATATTTAATCAAACTGATATTCAGATACAAGACCGGCTTTCACTTCTTCTCTAGCAATTAGAATGTCTTTTATTTCATTGAAAGACATATCAGGATTTTCCTCTGATATCTTTCCAATCTTTGTCCAAAATTCAATCTGTGAAGCAATAGACCTATTGAATGATTTTGAATAAACCTCAGCATCATTAACCAATTCTTCAGAAATTTTTACAGCTCGACTCATATAGCCTCCAGGTTACATTGTACCACGTAAGGTTGCAAAGTGAAACCAAAGAAATTAATTCAATCTTGTAGAGTGGTAGGCGAAGGCATTTATTATAGTTATGAACGCTAAGTGACTGGAAAGAGGTTTAAGGGGAGACGCTCCCGCCATTTTCGAACCCTTTTTAGGGCGATAGATTACCGAGATTACAAAGCTTTTGCTTCGTTTTTTTTGTTTTAGGGCTTAAAAAGGTTCAAAGGTTCGTGCAGGATTCTGCAGACGTTTCACAGTATTTTAAATAAAATTCTATTCAGCTCAATTTGAGTTTGCAAGTCTTATAGAGGCTAATAGAGTATGGCTATTTCTTATAAATATCTTTGCGATGTCCAATCTTTAAAACCAAAACAACTAACTTAGTATCAATTACTTCATAAATTATACGATAATTACCTTGTCTTACGCGATAAACATCCTCTTCACCTTTGAGCTTTCGACAACCACTCGGGAAAGGAGAGATTGCCAAAACTTGAATAGCTTCAACAACTTTTTTAAGATCTCTTCTAGGTATTTTATTTAAGGACTTTTCTGCTGTAGCAGTAATTTCTATTTTATAATTTGCCACTGGCTTTTAACTCTTTTAGAACATCTTGAAAGTCACGAGACTTTTCTTTTTTTAACTTACGAATATCAGAAACATCTTCATACTCTTCAATTTTATCTAGGATTGCATCTTCTAAAAATCTATTGATCTTTAACCCTCTATCTTCACAAAATAGATCTAAAGCATTTTTAATATTCTCATCAATTTTTGTTGCAAGTTGTTTAGCACCCATAAGTTCCTCCCTAATTTAATCATAACATAACTGTCTATCTTTTTCTATCTAAAGGTATTTTTTACTAACAATAACTACCATCAATCTTGTAGGGCGGCGAAGCTAATTAGTAAAGTTACGAACGTTAAGTACCTGGAAAAAGGTTCAAGTGGAGCCGCTCCTGCCATTTTGAACCCTTTTGGGCATTCAGATTACCGAAACGACTAGGCTCCTGAGCTTGTATTTATGTTTCTGGAGTTTAAACAGGTTCAAAGGTTCGTGCATTAGTCTGCAGACGTTTCACAATATCTCAAAAAACACTTTATATTAGGCTCAATATTGTGTTCACTAATCAATGAAACTTTAATTAGTGAACTTTTCTCTAAAGACCTGTATTGTTAGACGTAATTCTTATTTTGGGGCCATCGTATCTACTAAATATATCCTCATGAGATTTTTTTGAGAAAGTATCGGGTCTACTCGATTGATTGTGGGTAAAAATTCTACCCAAAGACTAATTCATTAATCACAAAGATCGTTTTCTTCAAAAAGATACTCACCCTAAAGTTAATCAATTGTTTTTATTATACCATACCTTCTTTCTAAATATAGTTATCCAATGACCTCCGTTTTAAGGCTATAAAATGAACCATGTCAGTCAAAATTTACCTGCTTAAGTAAATAAGCTTTAAGCGATAGTTTGGAAAACTTTTGAAGCCATAAGCTCCTCTTTGAATAAGCTTTGTTTTGCGATCAAAACCTTCTGTCTTCCCATTTATTAGTCTTCGCTTGAAGTAATTTAGGATTTCTTTTTGCCAACCTAAGAGTGTCTTCCTAGAAGATTTCATACCTTCTAGTTTTAAACTACTCATAAAATTTGTTATCTGTGTAAAATATTTTTTAGCTCTGTTGTAACCTCTAATCCTATAGAGTTCATGAATCATTTTTTTTAATCTATAGAAAGCTTCAAGCTCTCGAAAGCGATCAAAGATATACATCAAAACTCTTTGCTTTTGAAAGTGTAACCTCTGCCCATTTGCTAAAAGCATTTTTCGAAGTGGATTCTTTCTAGATTTCAAAAACTTATTCTCTGGTTGTTTTATGATTTCAAGTCTCTTTGAATTAACCATATTATTTGCAAGTCTAACCAAATGAAACTTATCAGCAATAATCTTTGTATTTAGGAAAAACTCTTTTGCAAACTTTTTCATCAACGGAGAAAAATCAACAATTACATTCTTAACATTATTTCTTCCTGAGCTCTTTAAGAGGTTTGGATCATTCCAATAATCAGTTCCATAGCGTCCATGAACAACTTCTCTGACTCTGGATTTATTATAGTCGACAAAGATTGAGGCAAACTATCTGTACCCAAACTTAGTATTTCTGACAAATGAATGCTCATCTATACCAACAGTTTTGCCCCATGGGTTTTGAAGCTTTCTAACTTCTAATTCAGCCTGTTCATAATAAGCTTTATGAACTAACCAAGATGAACAGCGACATTTCTCTTGAACTTTTTTTAGATCAGAGAAATGAGTTGCAAACCAAAGAATATGTTTTCTAAAACGTTGAGTTGTTCGATATCCTTTTATTATTCCTTGGATTGGTTCAGTAAAAGGTTTCTTGCAGGCCTTACAAAAGAATCTTCTTTTCGTAATTTTAAGATAGACGGTTCTATTTCTTATTGGAGTATCTTGAACAGAAATAGTTCTTTTGTCATAGCAAACCTTTGAAAGAGTTGTACATTTTGGGCAGACTTCAGCTTTAGATGTTTTTCTGCAATGAAGTCTTAAGGTGTTTTTGTGTTGTGAGGATTCTTTAGTAAATTCCAGTTCCGGAAGTCCAAAAAGATTGTTAAATTTGTGTTTGAGCATAGGTCTTTTCTCCTGTTAAAATAGATTTGTCGCGAATATATTTTATCAAAAAATAGGCCTATGCTTATATTAGTGAATTAGTCGAGCTGCACTATTTCCCACTTTCAGCCGAGAAGAGCCACTAATTATAAATTCATCCCAGCAAGACTTTTTAATTCACAAGTCCAAGTTGCAAGTCACTTGCAAGTTAAACTAAATAGTTGTAATTTAAATACCGATTAAAAATCGGTCTCATTTGGAGTAAATAGAAATGCATCAGCCTAAAAATAAAAAATACGACCTTCTCGGTATCGGTCTCTCATTTCTATGCGGTATTCATTGCTTAATCACACCTCTACTTATAATATACCTGCCTAAATTAGGTAAAACCTTTCAATCGACGTGGCTTCATACAACAATGATTATTATCATGCTCATTGCTTTTTATCAGTCGATACTAAAGCACTACAAGCTTCACAAATCAAAGCTACCACTAAGCCTAGGAATAACTGGTATTACTTTTTTTTTAATAAGTTATTTTAATGAACTCAACCATCAACCTGAAGATCATCGACATGAATCTCATAAACACCTCAACGAAGGACATATGGAAATTCATAATGATGAAACTGCGATGCTTTATATTGCTATCATTTGAGCAACTTTGCTTATTACTGCACATATAATAAATATAAGAAGGTGTAACTGCTTTAAAGGCAAAGGTATCTGCTCAGATAAAAAAAATGATTAATTTAAAAGAACTAGATATGTTCTACTTTTATGAAAAATTAATGTTGGAGGAAAAAAATAAACTACCAATATTGTCATTAAAAGAGTTACTTAAAGATCATGACTTTAGTCACACTGATACATGTATTCAAACTGGTAATATCTTTGCTGACTTTTCCTCAAGCATCATCAATAAAGCAATAGAACATTTAAAGTGTGAGTGTAAATAATAAATTTGAATATACTACAAATATTTTATTAATAGAGGCTTTCGACTTTACTCAATCTGTGGCAAACAATCCTTTCAAAGCTATACGGGAAAGGATTTTCATTTTTTTGGAAAGGGAACCACAAAGAATAATTTTTCAAAAACTAGAAGATTTTAAGTATTTCTGCAACATCGAGAAACATTAACACTATTAACAATAGTTTTATCATTCATGTAGTAAAGTTGCTTAGACAATTTAGTAATATAATGAGACATTTTAAACATGAACTACTTAACTAGCATTCTTCTTATCTACTCTGGTCTCATTTACTCTCAGTCATATCAAGTCGGTGAGTTTTGGAGCAAGAAACATATTAACAATTCTACATCCAAGGTTAAATACCTAAAAGAATCTATTGGTGAAGTGAGCTCAAGTGCGACATTATTCTTTATTGGTAAAAAGAATGAAAAGTATTGGGCGATTACTAATTATCATGTTTGTCCACAAACCGAAGATAAAAGAAAAAAAACTTCTTCAAATAAGTGTAAAGATAGATCTGTACATTTTCATTACTATAGAAACAAAAGAGGCAAAGAACTTTTTGGAACTGTTAAAAATGTTCCACTAATCGATAAGACTTTAGACCTAGCATTACTAGAAATTTCTTTTACGAATTTAGATTCATTTAATAGACAACCGAAGGCATTAGTTTTATCTGATCAACAACCTTATAAAAGTCAAGAGTTGATATCCTTAGGTTATGGTGTAAACCAAAATGAGTACGGCTCTCTTATGATTGAATATGATTCTTTTGAGTGTAAAGTATTTTCAAATGATATAAAACTTATAAGTGACCCCGATGAATATAATCCTGTAAATTATAAAGTTCATTCATTTCTTCATGGATGCGATGTAAGTCACGGAGATAGTGGTTCCCCAATAATAGATAGAAACACCCATGAGGTTGTAGGATTATTATGGTCTGGAAAATTTCCAAAAAGCCAAAAAGTATCAAAAAGAGGCTTTGAGAAGTTACCTTTAAAGTTTTTATGGAAAGAATTAAACTTTGCATCACCAGCATCAAAAATTAAAGAAAGA
>CALLBC010000247.1 GCA_938001965.1 uncultured Bdellovibrionales bacterium
TGAACACTGGCAATTTGCCGACGAAACACCTAACGACAAAAACATTATGGAAGCCAACTACGAGCCAACTTCAGTGTATGGCTACGGCCATGTTCGCTACTATGAAAATATAGTAGATTGTTTTAGAAAAAACAGCGAACCACTAGTTAATGACCAAGAAGGAATTAACTCACTTAAATTACTTGCCGGGATCAAACAGTCTAGTAAAAATAGTGAAAAGGTAATTATTAAATAATATGTCTGATTTTTTTAAACATGAAACAGCTATAATTGATGATGGTGCAACAATTGGGGAAGGCTCAAAAGTTTGGCACTGGGCCCATATTTGTGCTGGTGCTAAAATTGGCAATAATTGTGTTTTTGGACAAAATGTATTTGTTGGCAACAAAGTTAAAATTGGTAACCAAGTAAAGATTCAAAATAATGTATCTGTGTATGACAATGTTATCCTTGAAGATGATGTCTTCTGTGGCCCATCAATGGTTTTTACCAACGTAATTAACCCTAGAGCTAATATTGAACGTAAAGACGAGTTTAAAACTACGACAATAAAAAAAGGAGCCACTTTAGGTGCTAACTGTACAATCATCTGCGGAAACACTATCGGCAAATATGCCATGGTGGGTGCTGGTTCTGTTGTTACTAAAGATGTAAAGGCTCATGCCCTCATTGTTGGTGTTCCTGGTAAGCAAATTGGCTGGGTTTCGCATAGTGGTGAAATTTTAGATGGCACTCTAATGTGCCCTCGGACAAAAGATCAATATGAAATTAAAAATGATGAACTTACTAAGTTAAAGTAAATAGGGTTCTTATGAAAAAAATATTAACTGTTATTGGCGCAAGACCACAATTTATTAAGGCAGCAACTATTTCTAGGGTAATTGCTCAATATCATTCTGATAAAATCAAAGAACTTATTTTACACACAGGCCAACATTATGACCAAAATATGTCCGATATTTTTTTCGATGAAATGAATATTCCCAAACCAGATTTTCATTTAAATATTGGTGGAAGTACACATGGCGAAATGACTGGTTCCATGCTTACTGAGCTTGAAAAAATCATGCTTCAGGAAAAACCCAACCTTGTTTTAATCTACGGAGACACTAACTCTACTCTTGCAGCCGCTTTATCAGCTGCAAAGCTACATATACCAGTGGCCCATGTAGAGGCTGGAATGCGCTCACACAACAAAAAAATGCCTGAAGAGATAAATCGAGTTTTATCTGACCATGTTTCTACATTATTATTTTGCCCCACTGAGGTTTCAGCTAATAATTTAAAAAAAGAAAGTATCGAAGACAACATTTATATTGTTGGTGATGTGATGTATGATGCTGTATTATTCTATAATAAAAACTCTAAGCCCAGCCCCATTGTCTCTGATATCGAACCAGGATTTTACTTAGCGACTTGCCATAGGCAAGAGAATACAGACTCTAAAGAAAATTTGGTACAAATTTTTAAAGCACTTACTGAACTATCAAAAAAGAAAAATGTTGTTCTACCTTTACACCCTAGAACAAAAAAATATATTGAAAAATATGGCATCGACACTTCAGGCCTTACTTTAATCCCACCTGTTGGCTATTTTGACATCCTTAATCTACTTAAAAAAGCTAGTATGGTGCTAACTGATTCTGGTGGTTTACAAAAAGAAGCCTATTACTTTAAAAAGCCTGTTATTATACTTCGAGAAGAGACTGAATGGACTGAGTTAGTGGATAATCAAGTGGGAATACTAAGCGGTGCAAATTATGAAAAAATTATTTCTAGCGAACTAGAGCTATCAAACCTCACTTCTTTCCCTAAAAATTTATATGGAGATGGCAATTCGGCAAAGTTAATAATGGAGCATATTAAAAGTTACATCTAATTAATATTCTTATAAATATTAAGTAGTACTTTTTCTTGTTCACTCCAATTATATACCTTTTTCATCTCTGGTATATTTTCTAAATAGTTATTAATATCTCTAATAGTTAACTTCTTAATTGTTTTAACTAACGAATCTACAGACTCTGGAACATTAACACCATTCTTATATTTATTAACTATTCTTCTCATCTCGAAAAGATCTGATACTATTATTGGAAGTCCAGCCTGTGTATACTCAAAAAATTTATTGGGTGAGCAATAGTAGTGATTTAAACAAGTATTTTCATAGAATAAAATTCCCATATCTGCAGAAGAAGTGTATTTTAATAATTCAGTTGGAGATACAGCTTCATGGATATAAATATTATCATGCTCTTTACTAGCCTTTTTAATTTTGTTATAAAATTGTCCATAACCCATAAAAATTATGACTTTATTAGGATCACTCACTCTAATAAAAGCATTTAAAATAATATCCAAGCCGCGATATTGAGATAGTCCCCCCTGGTACAAAAATACAATAACATCACTATCTAATTTAAATTTTTTTCTAAAATAATCATAATTTGTCTCGTCTAAATTTATTGGTGGACAGTTTAAAACTAAATTAGGTTTTTTTATATTATAATTTTTTTTGTATTCATTTGCGATACTATCACTTACACATATGACATCATCTGCTAACTTTATTAATGTTGCTTCTGTTAAAAAAATAATTTTCTTTAAAACCCCATCATAAGTACCAATTTCTACTTCGTATTCATGAGCATCATAAACTAACTTCAATTTCCCAAAAGATAATATTTTAGCAACTGACCCGACAACCAAGCCATCTAAATCGTGACAATGGACAATATCAAACTTTTTTAAATCTTTTAGAGTACTTTTTATATATTTTAAAAAAGTTGCAATTTTTTTTAAAAAACTTTTGGTTTTTTTTCTGTCACTATAACAGACCCTCTCTACTTTAAATTTTTCATTATCTTCAAATTTCGGTAAATCTGTATCCCACAAACACCTAATCGTAACACTATAACCATTATTAGATAGTGTTTGAGCTTCTTTTAAAACCCTCGAATCATTAATAAAATGATTTCTTAAAATAAATAGTACGCTCTGCAAAGTATTCCTCTTAAATTTTTATTTAAAATAAATTTTTATATAGGCTTAACAACACATCTTCTTGTAAACCCCAGTTATAATCATTTTTCAATTTTGGTATATTTTCTTTAAATTTATTTATATCACTTTTAGAGATACCATTCACTGCCGCAACAATAGATTTTTTGTTTTCCTCTACAACAAGACCAGTCTCATACTTTTTGGTAATCTTTGTGAGCTCAGGCAAATTAGATACTATTACAGGAAGATTAGCTTGTGAGTACTCAAAAAATTTATTAGGTAAACAGTAATAATAGCTAAGGCATGCATTTTCTATTAAAACCATGCCAACATCTGCAGATGCCGTATGCTTTAATAAGACCTCAGGACTTACTGCTTCATGTAAAAAAATATTATCACTTTTACTACTAGCTATACTCACTTTTTCATAAAGAGAACCATAACCCATAAATATTAGGACTTTATTTTTATCTTCAACACTCATAAAAGCATCAATAAGAAGATTCACTCCCCTATTAGGACCTAATAGACCCTGGTATAAAAAAATAATATGGTCCGAAGATAAATTAAATTTTTCTCTAAAGTAGTTATAAGTATTAGTATCATCATTAAAGGAAGGACAATTTAATATTAATTTTGGCTTATTAATTTTATAATTTTTTACATACTCATTTGCAATACTCTCACTTACACAAATAACTTCGTCAGCAAATTTAATAAAAATAAATTCAATTAAATAAAATATTTTTTTCTGAAAAGAGCTCAATCCCACTCTTTCAGCTTCATATTCGTGAGCATCATATACAATTTTAGTTTTCCCAAAACTAATAGCTTTCGCAATTACAGCAATTATTAGGCCATCTAGATCATGACCATGCACAACATCAAAAGATTTAATATTTTTAATAGATTTGGGTATGAATTTTAAAAAAGTAATAATTTTTCTAAATTTTGACTTACACTTTCTGTTACTATAACAAACTCTTTCTACAATAAATTCTTGGCTTAAGTCTTTTTTTAATAAGCCCTCATCCCATAAACATCTAACTGTTACATTTAAACCATTTTGAGTTAGGGTAGTTGCCTCTTTCAAAACTCTGGAATCATTAACAAAATGGTTTCTTAAAACAAATAAAATATTTTTCAAAATTATACCTTAAATTTTTGGTCAGAATACGTAGTTTGAGATAACATTTCTTCCCATTTCTCATACATAAAAACTCTGAATTTCTTTGTAAATGGCCCTGGAACATCAATATCAAAACCTTCTTTTAACCATTGCTTTTCTGGACTTGGAAACCCCATTTTATCTTTTCTATTTATTAATTTTTCAGGTAAATATCTCAAGGCTACCTGCCTTAAAATATACTTAGTCACTGCTCGTCTAATTTTATAATTATCAGGTAATGATGTAATAAAATTAATTAGATCAACATCTAAAAAAGGAACTCTCGACTCAACGCCACTTTTCATTGAATTTCTATCCCCATTTCTAAGCAGCTTGGGAATATTAGTATATTGAATACTACTAATTAAATTATCATTCAAAGTTCCTGACTTATAGCTGTTATATATCTTAATTCTATTCTTAGCTTCTACACTAAGAGAAAGACCGCCCCCACTTTTACTCTTGAATAATAATTTTTTTATTATCCTGAAGTTATTAATAAAAAACTTAGGAAACCTAACTAACAACCAAATACTTTCGCTAAGTAAAGTCATAAAATTTTTATTACGAAGTAATGTCTTAAAGTAAAAGTAAAAAAATGGATGATAACCCGCCAGAGCCTCATCTGCTCCCTGACCATCAATACTAACTTTTATGTTTGCTTTATTAATAGCTTTAAAAATTGAATTTTGTGCGTAGATACTCAATGAACCAAATGGCTCATCATGATAGTAAATTACTTTTAAAAAATCTTCTTCAAACTCTTTAAATGTTGGCTCTATCCAATTAGGGTTGGTTTTACAGTGTTTAACAACTAATTTAGCCCATTGAGTTTCATCAATAGACTGAAATTGTGGATATTGGGTAGTAAATGTATTTAACTTACTTTTATCCTCCACTTTATTGGATGCACAACTAACAATTAGTGATGAGTCCAGCCCACCACTCAAGCAAAATGCAATTGGAACATCGCTAACCATATGCCGCTCAATACTTTGATTAAATAATTTATCAAGCTTTGATATTGCTTCTTTTTCAGAAATTTTTTCCTGCTTAATGTTTGGAGTCCAGTAAGCCTTTGGCTCAATAATTAAATCTTGGTTTAAGTCAATTCTAGTAAAATGTGCCGCGGGGAAACGCTTAATGTTTTCAAAGAATGTCCAGTCACCAAAATCTAAATAACCATACTCAATAAATATATCTCTTGTATCTTTATCAATAACACTAAAGTGCTCTTCTACCATTCTTAACGATTTAATTTCAGAGGCAAAATAGAAAACACCATCTTTAATTCCTGTGTGAAGAGGCTTTATCCCAAAGGGATCACGTGAAATTATTATCTCATTAGCTTCTTTGTCAAAGATTACAAATGCCCACATCCCCCTAAAATCTTTAATTCCCTCAACTCCAAAGTGTTTAATGTACTCTAAAATTACTTCTGTATCTGTATTCGAATTAAATTTACTACCTTTGAGCTCACACTTTGCTTTCAATTCTTTATAATTATAAATCTCCCCATTATATGTAATCGTATACCTTTGATCCGAGGAACTCATTGGCTGTTTGCCTGCATCAGATAAGTCAATAATTGCAAGACGCTTATGAGCAAAGTATACATTGTGGTTTTCTGAATTCCAAAAACCCTCACCGTCTGGACCTCTATGATTTTGCAAATCATTCATCTTTTTAATTTTATCACTCAAAGATGAAATATTTTTATTCGAAAATGCCCCTACAATTCCACACATAGTTTTATTGATCTCCTGTAAAATTACCTGAGTTTGGTCGCATAAGGCTTAGCCAGTTCTTAACTATTACTTTCCAATCCATATTATCAATACAAAACTTTCTTCCTAATTCAGCTTTGCCCTTTGTAGTATTACTAATAAAGCTATCAAGCATATTTACTTTTTCAATAATATCTAATTCATTAGCTGGAAGGGCTAATAAATAATTTGAATTACTTAGAGCCAATATTTCAAGCCCTTCACCTTCGCCGATAAAAAATAAAGGCTTACCCATTGATAATAATGGATAAATTTTAGCTGGCCTGGAATCACGCGCAAAAGAACTATCCTCAAGAGTTACTAAACCAAGATCACTAACTGATATATAAGCCTTAAGCTCATCCTGCTTAACTGGTTCATAAAATTCCATTTCATCTACTGTAAACTTATATTTTTTAGCTAAACTCATAAGGTCATTCTTTGCAGAGCCACCACCAACAAAACAAATTTTAAACTTAGACCTTACTAGCCCACTGACTTTACTATAAGCATTAATAAAGTGATGTATACCGTGTGCATAGCCATGATTTCCCTGGTATAAAACTATTTTCCTGTCCCCAGGATTAATTTTTTCTCTTACTTTTTTATTTAAGGCGCTATCAATTGAGTTTGGATCAAAAAATGTAGTATCTACTCCGTTAGGAGAAACATGAGAAACTTTATTACTTACTTTTGTATCAATGTTTTTCTTTAACTCATCAGTTGCGCATAGCACATAATTTGATTTTTTATACATT
>CALLBC010000248.1 GCA_938001965.1 uncultured Bdellovibrionales bacterium
TCACTAAATTTAAACTTAAAAATTTCATAATACCCTCACACCAAGATGATTTACATATATTCATAATTACTAAGTTTAATAATACGTGCATATTATTGCCGAGCCAATGTAGCGCTTTAATACAATATCAAAGTACTGAACCAGATCAGTCATTCGTCTATAAACTGCTAGCATTTAGTCTTATTTTCTTGCTATAAATTAATGTTTTCACTGGCATACCGATGAGTTGTGTGGAAATGAAAAATAAAATGAATACTCTTATTCGTACTCTCTTAATCACCGTATGCACTGGTGCGCTTTTCGCAAATAGCTCATTCGCACAAGAAAAAGGGCATATTGATTCACCTTCCTTAGATCATATTTTTAAAAACTACGAAGGCCAGGCAAAAAAACATGTGCCTAACTCTAACAAACACAAGATTGTAAGACGTAAAACCTCAAGTAACGACGAAAAGAAAAACAACTTAGACTTTGAAGCTTTTTTAGAAGTTCGTGAGTTTGCTAAATCAAAAATTAACTTACGAAGCCTACCTAATAATAAAGGCGTTGTTTTAGCTAACTTAAAACCTGGTGACATGGTAAAAGTTCAATTTACCCTACATGACTACATGAGGCAGCAGCAAGCTGAGAAGAAAAACCTTGGTTTCTGGAGAAAAGTTAAATCTAGAGGTGTAGTTGGAAGTAGAGACTTTTACTTCTTTAGTCACTGGAGAGACATGCAAACTCTAAACCCTTACGAAGAGGTAAGTTTAGATGTTTTAGTTCCTCAAAACCAAGTATCAGTACCAGTATTTAATAAGCCTGGTTACACAGACTGGAGAGAATGCTCACAAATCTATCAACTATGTAATGCATTTATTGATACATATTCTAATGTACAATTAAAGGATGCAAAGTTCTTTGAGGTAGACAGTACTTTTGCAAGTAAAAAAACTTGGGAACTATTTTATAAAATTAAATTTTCATACTTAAAAAGTGATGCAAAAAGTGCCACTGGTACTGGTTGGATTCCGGCAAAGTATGCTAAACGTAAAATCAAACCTTTATCATTAGCGATTTATAACTTATCTAGAGATCGTGGGCCTGCTGGAGTTGGTAACGGTAACGGTAAGAAATTCTTTGTTTTTGATAAAAACGAAAAGAATCCTTATATTGCAGAAAGTAGATGGCTCTCATCAACTAGTGCCACTCAGCTTAAATACAAGTCGAGCTTATATGATAAAAACTTTGCCATTGATGCTATTGCAGGCTTTAACTACACCTCTTTAACTCAGGATTTTTTTAAAACTGCAGAAGAAGACCTAATACAGTATGGAGTGAATGTTGGTGTCGGCGTTTCTGCACCTCTTTACTTAGATGTAGATATAGAAGGGTCCGCAGTGATGTCCACACCTCTATCATCAACTAATGAACGTAAATCAACCTTTGTATACTTAGACCAAATGTTCAACTTTACAATTCCAAGGCATTGGCTCAATGCCCCTATAAAGCTTGGGCTTGGTGGCTATTACTACTTAATGACTAACAACACTGATGAATATGGCTTTGCCTCACTCATTGGCTTCCATACTCGTATTAAGTATGACGCCAAAAGATGGCATGCATATATTAGATATGCTCCCATTGGTGTTGATTTAGGGGGAGACTTTAAAGATCGTGAAGTATCACTTGGTGGTGGTTACAAGTTTAAAGCTAGTGAAGGTTACAACAGTCCTCACATTGATGTTGAGATAGCCGATGTGTTTTATAGACCTAATAGAAATGAAGAAGTCCCAAGAACTTTAGAAATGAAAAAGTTTAATATTAACTACGTCCACCCGTTCTAACCATAAACTAAACTCAAAAAATTTACTTGCCCTCTAAGTCAAACTCATTGAGATAAAAGGTTAAGTCATAATAATTGCGGCTTTATTTTTTATGAGTAATGAAAAGTTTAATTTTTTGATAAACTTTTATTCACCGAGACATTAGGCCTGTTCACTATTTTTACACTCTTCAAAACATTATGTATCAGGACGTAAGTACTGTAAATTATTTTGCTATTTTTGGTTAATTTTCTAAAGCCAGCTTGGCTTAGAGCCGATTATTATATGAACCTGCTTAAAGGATTAAGCTGGAAATTAAAGGGATTTTAAATGAACTACATCCACAAAAATGGAAAGGTCCTCGGCCCATTTTCTGATGAAAAAGTCATAGAACTTTTAGAAGCTCATACCGTTTTAATTAATGATTATGTATTCAGTGAACAGAAGTCCACTTGGTTACAAGTATTTGAATTACCATTAATAAAAAAACATTATAGCGCTACTGCACCCGCAATTATTCCTAATCAAGAAAGCAGCATACAAGTTTCAGACGAAGATATCAAAAATTTAAATGCAATGAATCCAAATACTAAGTCTAATATTAAAATACCAAAAGATTTAATGGAAAAAGAATGGTTTATCCTAAGAAAAAATAAAAAGTATGGTCCATTTAAATATTTAGATGTAATCAAAATGCTAAATAGCTCTAGTCTATTTGAATATGACTTTATCTGGAACAAAGACTTCAAGTCATGGAACAAGATATCAGATCTAAAAGCTTTTTCATCTTATTACATCAACCAAGTGAAAGCCACTTACCTTCCAGAGTTAGGAAATATATTTTTCAGAAGGAAGCATAGACGTATTAAATACAATTCAAAAGTATTTTTACATGATAACGAGAGACACTGGACTGGCTCTGGCAATGATCTTAGCCCTGGTGGTACAAGCGTAACTATTAATAGTTCATTTGGTGAAGTTGAACTTTTACCAGGAGATATTGTTAATATCCACTTTAAAGCACAAGGTAATATTCCAACTTTTAACGTAAAAGCTGAGATTGTTAGTAAGTGGTATAAAAACAAAGAGTTTAAAGACTCACCTCTTTGTTACAGTTTTAAATTTAATAGTATTAATAAAAATATTGAGGACTTTTTAACACAGCTTTGTGCTGATGAACAAAAGGCCGCATAAGGTTTTTAATTGGAGGAAACCATGGAAAGTATATTACAACTAGTAACAGAAAACAGTATAGTAGAGTTTTTAATCTGCTGTATGGGCGTAGTGTCTCTGGCACTAATTTTTGAAAGAGTAAAGGCTCTTTACTTTGACTACACAATTAAGTCAGAGCAATTTTATCTACAAATTAAAAGTTTAATACTTGATGATAAAATTGATGATGCCATTACATTTTGCTCAACAAATAAAAAGGCTCTTTTAGCACATGTTACTAAATCTATCTTAGAAAGATCAGATAGAGATGAAAATAGCATTAACCAAGGTTTAGATATTTCATTATCAGAAATTATTCCTCTACTCGGAAAGAGACTTGGATACTTATCAATGATTGCCAACGTTGTAACACTTATGGGACTACTTGGTACAATTACCGGTCTAATTATGGCCTTTGCCGCAGTTGCCGATGCTGATCCAACTCAAAAATCTGAGTTACTTGCAAAAGGTATATCAATGGCCATGAACACAACGGCTCTTGGTTTAACAGTGGCAATACCAGTAATGATCATTTACTCATTTTTACATACAAAGCAAAATGCACTTTTAGAGAATATTGCTGAGCAATCTTCAAAAGTGATCGATTTAATTACAAATAGACAATATCACGAGTTTAGTAAGAAACACAATTTCCCTAAAGCTCCAAACGAATTAGACCAAGCATCTTAAAGGATACTTATGAGAAGAAAGAAACTTATAACAAGAAATGATACTGAAGCCACTTTTGAGTTAGACTTAGCTCCAATGCTAGCTCTTATGGTGACTCTCATTCCTATCATGCTACTTGCTACATCTTTTGTAAAAGTACGTGTTATAGGCACTGTTCTTCCACAGGCTGTTCAAGAAGCTATCCAACAAGACAAGCAAAAACTAAGTAAGACAATCACAATAGACTTACAAATGAACAAAGATGATTTTAAAATTATAGTAAAAGAAGATGAGAAAGAAATTTTACAAAAAATGGTGCCACCTACTGATGGTAAATGGGATTATGATGCACTTCACAGTGCACTGTATGATGTAAAAAAACAATTTCCCGATAAATACACTGTTAACCTCTACCCTGCCCAATCAGTACCCTACTCTGAAGTAGTTCATGCAATTGATGCAGCAAGAGAGGCTAAAAAAACTGAAGATACTTTTTCAGTTTTTGACAAAGAGAAACAAAAAAATATTCAAACAAGGATTATGTTTCCTGAAGTTAGTTTTTCAGGACTCATAGGAGGATAAATGAGAAGAGCTGTTGATAAATTTATAGCTAATAATAAAAAAGGTACTTTTGTCCTCCAGCTAACTGCCATGGTGGACATGTTCACAATTCTTATTGTGTTCCTTTTAAAGAGCTTTGATACAAGCCCAGTGCAAGTATCCCCTAGCCAAAATATTATACTACCCCACTCATACTCAATGGCAGTTCCTTCAGAAGTTCTGAAGGTGGCTATTTCAAAAAAATCAATTGTTGTTGGCGACAAAGAAGTTGTTATTTTGATAGATGGAAAAGTTGATGCCAAAGATATGGACTTATCAGACCCAAAATTTATCAAACCATTATTTGATGCCTTAGATGAGCAAGCCAAAAAAACGGAAGCCATTTCAAAAGAGAACAAAGACCATAAGTTTGACGGTCAAATTATTTTACAGGCTGACAAAGGCCTCAACTACGGAATTTTAGAAAAAGTATTTTATACATCTTCAATGGCTGGTTACACAGACATGAAGCTTGCAACGATAACATATGAATAAAGGGAAAGATTAACTAATGATTAACACATTTTTTTCATATTTAAAATTACTGACAGCTGCAATAATTATAGCTAGCGTTTCCTTTTCTAGCATTGAAAATACTTATGCAAAAAAAGAAGATGTAATTAAAAAGTTGCAGCTTAAAAATAATGATGAAAAAGGCAATGAATTAAAATCTGTAAAAGCTGAGTTTTTAATTAGAAAATCAGAACTAAAAGCAATCAAACAACTAAAAGCACTCATTAAAAAGCACAAAGGCAAAGCCATGGAGCCTGGCCTATTATTTAGGTTAACAGAATTATACATGAGACGTGTAAAGGCTGAGCGATTTTTTGAAGTTCATAGAGAGTCAAACATGGTTGTTGCTCTACTCCCAAAGATAGTTAAAAATGCTTCTGCAAAAAAATATATTAAAAAATCAATTAGAATATATGATCATATAATGAAGAAATTTCCTAAGTACGACCAAATAGATTTGGTCTTGTTTAATAATGCTTTTGCAAGACAAGAAATTGCAGATTATAAAAATTCAGAAAAAATATACTGGAGAATAATTAAAAATCACCCAAACTCAGACCTTATACCAGATGCACATTTAGCCATTGGTGAAATTGCATTTATGGGAAAGCGATTTAAGCATGCCTTAGATCACTTTAAAGCCATCAGAAAGTACCCACAATCAAAGGTTTATCCATATGGCTTATATAAGTCTGGCTGGGCACTTTACAATTTAAATCGTGCCGATGAAGGAATAATCCAGTTAGAAAAAGTAGTTAAATACAGCAGGCAAGTTGTTAGTAAAACTAAAAAATCAAATTTTAACCTGCTTTCAGAAGCATTACGTGACTTAACTATCTTTTATCAAGAAGTATACGAAGCTAAGGATGCCTATAAGTACTTTGCTAAAATTACAAAGCCAGATGAGCTTGGCGAGGTTTTATTAAGCCTATCAAATATTTATAAAGGTCATAGTAAGTATGATGCTGTTCACTCAATTTTAAATGAATTTAACAAGAAGAACCCAGTTCATGAAATGACACCTGAGATCCTCGATGAATTAGCTTGGAACTTTGAGAGCTTACGTAAAAGAAAAAAGGCAGAAGAATATTTAGTAAAGTTAGATAAGTTTTGTAAAAAAATTAAAAATGAAGATTGTGATGAGAGAATATTAGACACAAGTTTAACGATGGGTCACAAGTGGCGTAACTTATGGGTTAAAAACAATAAGAATGAACTCTTTGGACCTCCAGCTGAAACTGCCTTCAGAATCTATGTTGAAAGAATGCCCATTAATAAAGAGTCTCTAGATGTAAGGTTTTTATTGTCTGAAATGTTGTTTGCAAGAAATAAGTTTAGAGATGCAAGTAAAGAGTACTTTATTATTGCTAAAAATGATAAAGATTTAAAGCGCAAGCACAACTCAGCTTATGCTTCGATCGTGAGTTTACAAAAAGCGACCAAAGATAAGTGGAAGAAAGAAGACCACACTGGCTACAACCAATTAGCCAACTTCTACTTAAATACATTTAAAAAAGGTAAGTATCGTCTAGATGTTGAATTTAAAATGGGTCTAATTCCATATGAGAAAAATCAGTTTGATATAGCCAAAAAAATATTCTTTAAGCTTGGTAATCAGTATCCAAGCAAAGAGAAGGGTCTAAAGTCACAAGATCTTTACTTAGACATATTAAATAATGATAAAGACTACCCTGCTATTAAAACTTACTCAAAATCATTGATTGTTAAGTCAAAAAATAAGAAACGTTCAGAAGAATTACAAAAAGTGTATGAACAGGCATATTTCCTGCAGATTCAAGGACTTGAAAAATCTAACAATTATGAGTCAGCGTTTGCTGAGTATGAGCAATTCACTAAAGAAAACCCTAAATCCCCTCTTGCCACAAAAGCATTATGGAACTCAGCTTTAATGCAGGTAAAAAGAAAACTACCTATTAAGGCCGCTAAACAATATGAAAAATACTATAAATTATATCCAAAGACTGCTGAAGCTAAGGACTCATTAGTTCAAGCTGCAAATTTATACGAAGAAACATCAGACTTAAAAAATTCAGCTCGAGTTTTGGTAAAGTTATCAAAAATAGATAACAAAAACTCTTTAAAATGGAGACAAGTTGCTGCTGAATACTACTATGTAGAAGAGGACTTTGATAAGTCACTAAATTTGTTTAAAGGTCTGTCTGAAAATACAGATAAAAAAATTAAGTTTAACGCTGTAGATAAAATTATTATGATTATTAAAAATTTACGACGTAAATCAAAAAACATTGCTCAAACCAAAGAATTAATGAAGGTTGTATACAAAAATGGTAATTTAAACCAAAAGCACTTTTCTTTAATTGAAAAAGCAAATGGCTTATATAAAGATAAAAAATACTCTGCAGCATTTAAGTTAGCACAAAATATTAATAAACAATCTAGTGATGCAGCGATAAAGTCCCAAGCAAAGTTTATACAGGCAAATATATTGCGAAATGAACTGGAAAACCAAAGCTTGAAAACCTCTATTTCAAGAGTCGCGGATGTTTTAGCCTTAAAAATTCAAAGACTAGACAAAGCACAAAATTTTTATTTGCAAACGATTAAATTTGGGAACCCTGAAAATAATGCTCATGCCATGTATAACTTAGCACTTTGCTATAAAAACTATATTTCTTCACTTGAGAATATGCCAACACCACGTGGGCTACCAACTGATCAAGTTGAAGGTTTTAAAGAAGAAATTTCATCAATCATATCTCCTATAGAAGATAAGTACGTTGAAACACTTCACCAAGCCTATATTACAGCAAAAAAACAACATACTTTTGATTTAGATTTAAATAATATTAGATCTGAACTTTTAAAGCTACAAGTAAGTCTAAATTTTGAAAACTTAAGCGACGTAGATAAGCCACTCTTTGAGTATGCTGATATCTCTCGCCTACCAGCTGGGGGTACTAAATGATTAAAGTTATACTGCCTTTAGTTCTATTACTTAGTTTAAATGCTTGTGTTAGTGGTAACAAAAAAACTAATAATGCAACTAAAGCTAAAAATAAAAAATCAAGTGACAACAATTATAGTAAGTTATCACAAATCAATGTTCTTAAATTTAAGCCCACTGAAAAATGTAATCAATCTTCTTCTAAGTATAATAGCTATAATTGGAATAAATTGGTTAATATTGCAAATGCTTGTCTTTACAAAAAAAATCA
The DNA here is from genome assembly GCA_938001965.1 of uncultured Bdellovibrionales bacterium. Classification (GTDB taxonomy): domain Bacteria; phylum Bdellovibrionota; class Bdellovibrionia; order Bdellovibrionales; family UBA1609; genus JAHDIR01. The sequence goes on from CALLBC010000248.1 coordinate 7,997, forward strand.
TCAGAAACTTATTGAAGTTGCAAACTACTTGTCCACAAACCACAAAGATATTCCTTTTGGCCCATACTATAAAAGCTTTTACTTTTTAAATAAAAACTTAGACCTTAAAGCACTGTGGCTCATTGATTCAGCTATTGAAAAACAGCCAAATGTTGGCTTATTTCACTATCAAAAGTCTATTATTCTTAATAAACTCAAGTACACAGGGGCCTCGAAAGATTCAGCATTAACGGCTGTAAAGCTTCAACCAAATAATTTTGGTGCACAGTTATTACTAGGGCAATTAGAACTACAAGCTGGCAACAATAAAAAAGCCTTAGAACATGCTAAAAAAGCACAGCAATTGAACAAAACAAGCTCAAAAGTAAAGGTCCTTCTGGCTGACTTATACTTCACTACTAAAGACTATAAAAATGCAATTTCGTACCTCGAGAAGCTAAATAAGTCATCTGCAATTAAAAATGAAATTAATTTCAAACTAGCCTACTCTTTTGAGCAGCTCGAAAACAGACCAAAATCAATTTATTACTATAAAAAAATTGAGGCTATAAAGCGCTCTAACTTACTTAGTGTTTATGGTTTAGATGTTAATGAAAAAATTAAAGAAATGGAAGTTGAAGTTGCTAAACTAGAACAAAAAACTAGACAGCCTTCAAATAAAGAAAGTGAAAAAAAGGAAGGTAAATAATGAAAATACTCATTATTCTTGCAGTTGCATTTTCAGGACAATCTCTCTTTGCAAAAAAAGTGATTTACCGTAAGTCACAAAAAGTAAAGTTTGATGGTTCAGACATTGATGGTGTAGCTAGAGCTCCAGATGGTTCGTATTTATTACAGAAGAGGAGTAAAAAGTTTTTACCCCTTTATAAGTTAAAAAGTGGTTTTGAAAAGAAAATTATAGAGTCTGTGGACTTTTTGAGGTAAAAGATGATTCAATTTGAATTAGACATTGAGCATAAATATAAAGATAAGGTTCTTGGCGTTTATAAACTTAAAGGCTCTAACCTGCTATCTATTATTGGCTCTAATAAGAATGCTGATATCAAGCTTATTGGTGAAGAGGTTCAAGGCATACATGCCACAATTGAACTTGAAGGCAATGTGTGGACCATTAACGATGTAAGTGGTGAAAGCGGCGTTTGGATCAAAAAAGAACCTGTATTAAACTACAATATCAAATCAAAAACCTCAGTAAGCATCGCAGGCCATACATTAACTTTAACACCAAACTACTTTGAACAGAAACTCTTTTCTGGAAAAAGTAACAATGCAGAAAATTCTAATAAAAAACAATTTCATCAAGTTGTTGTTAAAAAATTCGGCTTTGTTATTGAAACTGAATTACTCAAGCCTAAACAGAGTTTTAAATATAAAATTGGCGATCAAAAGTTTGAATTTAAGCCACCTGAAGGTAACGACTGGAAAATCAAAGACTTTGATCAAGTGAGTGTTCACCAAAGATTAGTTAACTCTGATGAAATTGCTGATAGTACAAAAGATAAAATTTTTACACTAATTGACCCGAGCCTAAAAGTGCCAATGGGTGTTGCCTTTGTATTTATACTTATAATTGCCTCTCTGATCTATTTTGTACCACAAAATCCTGAGTTAGAAGAAATAACAAAGGCTCCAAAAATTAGAAAAAATAAATTTACTAAAATTATTTATAAAGCAAAAACGAAAAAAGAAAAAAAGAAATCTGCTCAAGCAAAGAAAATCTTGATGAAAGGACAAGCTAACAAAGCCACTCCTGAGCCAGCTCCTAAAGTTGCTGCAGCTCCGTCAAAAAAGCTTTCTGGCAAAGCAGGATCTAAGCGTAAAACAATCTCTGTGAGTAATAAAAAACGTATCTCACAACTTTTAGGTAAAATTACCAAAAGAGCATCAAAGAACGCTTTAGCAGTTGAGTCTGCAGGAATTGCAGCAACAACTAAAAAGACTCTTGGCCCAGGGCTATCCACTGGCTCTAGAATCGCCAACATTAAGCCAACTGGCGGCGGCAGTGGCGGAAAATCAAAAGGCATTAGTGGCGTTAATACTAATGGTAAGGCCGGAGGCAAGGGTTCATACCGTGGCCTAAGTGGCTTTAGCACAGGATCTATTGGTGGAAGTAATGTTGGTATTATTGAAGAAGAAACTGAGGTTGCTGGTGGTTTAACCAAAGAACAGATTGCTCGAGTGATAAAGAGAAATATTGGTCAAATTAGATACTGCTATGAAAGACAGCTGAGTTCAAACCCAGACCTATACGGTAAAGTGCTAGTTAACTTTGCTATTGGTGCAAATGGTAAAATCAATAAAAATAAAGTAAAGAAGTCTACACTTGGAAACTCTATGGTTGAAGGGTGTATGTTAAGAAAGATGGCCAAATGGAAGTTCCCAAAGCCTGTGGGCGGAACAACTGTAAAGGTTACTTACCCATTTTTATTTAAAAGTACTAACTAAAGAGGATAACAATGAAAAATATATTTAAAGCAACAGTATACATACTAACATCACTAATGTGTTTTTCCATGCTTCATGCAGAGGAAGGTACAAAACCAATTTCTAAAAAAGAGGTTGAGGGCAAAAAGCTTGACATCAAAGACTTAGAAAAAAAGTATTGGAC
>CALLBC010000249.1 GCA_938001965.1 uncultured Bdellovibrionales bacterium
GCTCAATTTGACTTCCCAGTTACTATTGAAAACAGTGGTGACTCCCCTGCCACATCCCTAATTGTTTCAGGTGTTAGAAGCCCTTTTTATTACAAAGGAGGCAGTTATCCAGGCACTGGAGGAACTTGCTCCTCTTCCCTAGCACCTAATAGCCAGTGCACTTTAATGCTATCAACAAAAGCTGATAGCTATGGGCAAAAATACAATAATTTAAAAATTGATTACTACAACGGCATTGAAAATAGCACTGAACAGTTAACTATTAAGTACGATGTAGTTACAGCAGCACTATTAATTAGCTCTCCAATAAATTATGACTTTGGCAAAATAGTTACTGGAGGAGATGCCACAGCTACTTTTGCAATTACTAACTCAGGCTATGCTACAGCCACTAACTTAAAGTTTTCAGGACTAGTAGCGCCTTATTCATTTAAACAAAAATCACCAACTCGCCCGGGTGCAGGAACTTGTAAGTATCAAATTAAAAGTGGAGATAGTTGTTACATTGAAGTTAAATTTTCACCAACTTCAGTCGGCGTACAAATGGATACCATTGAATTGAATTACTATAATGGCTTAACACGTGTACAAAGTACTACATCAGTAACAGGTCATGGAGTACCACCAGCAATACTAACAATAAGTGACCTTGACCCCTATGATTTTGGTACAGTCGCTGTAGGTGGAATTAGTACTCATATATTTACAATTACAAATGCTGGTAGCAATTACGCCACTAAACTAAACTCTTCTCTTTCAATTCCTTTTTCCTACACAGGTGGTTCATTCCCTGGAAAAAGTGGTAACTGTGGTTCTACTTTAGCTCCGGCACAAACTTGCACAATCGATGTTAGCTTTACTCCAACAACAACTGGTACAGCACCAGGATCAATTACACTTAACTATTTTGATGGGGCTAATCCTCAACTGGTCACTCGTGCACTGTCTGGCTACGGAGTTTCTGCCGCTGTTTTAAAAATTAGCGAAATTGATCCATATGACTACGGCACAACAGCAGTGGGCGGTAAAAGCCATCATACATTTTTTATTACCAATACTGGCGCATATAGTGCCACCAATATGATTGGAGCCGGAATAACTAAGCCATTTCACTATAGAGGCGGCGGTTACCCAGGCATTGGTGGTACTTGCTCATCCTCTCTTTCACCATTAGCCACTTGCAATATAGTTATTGAATTTGCACCCACTAAAAAAGGCATCTACAACAGCACATTTACAATTAACTACAACAGTGGAGCCAATAATGAAAGTACCCCTCGAAGTATAACTGCTCAAGCAGTTCAGCCAGCCATGCTAGAAATCAGCGAAGCTAACCCTTATGATTTTCTTACAACCACTGTAGGAAGTACACTAGTCCACACATTTACAGTTACAAACAATGGAGACTATGACGCCCTTAAAGTTTCAGAAGTTAGCTTAATAGCTCCTTTTAAATTTTCTGGTTTAGGAATATATCCTGGAGGGGGAACTTGTAAGTCCTATATTATACCAGGCCATTCCTGCACTATAGTTGTTGAGTATCAGCCAACGACCACAGGATTACACCTAGGGGTTATTGACTTAAACTATTTTAACGGCACATCAAATGTTTCTATAACTAAAAACCTTCGAGGAACTGGCTCTGCACCGGCTAACTTAACTATTAGCGAAGAACCCGTCTATGACTTCCTTACTACTCCTGTTGGCTCCACAGTAGAGCATACATTTACAATCACAAATAATGGCGGAACAGATGCAACAACTATGGCTGGTGGAGGGCTCTTTCCACCTTTTGGATATAAAGATGGCTCCTACCCTGGGACAGCTGGGACCTGCACCACTCATCTTCAACCAAACGCAACTTGTACTATCATTGTACAATATTCTCCAGGAGCACTAGGAATAGATTCTGACACCATCGAAATTACTTATAACGGCGGAGTTAGTGGACTACAGTCAACAAGAGATGTTATTGGCGAATCTGTACTCCCTGCAGCCCTTTCAATTTCTGAAGCAGACCCCTTTGACTATGGTAGCACCCCAGAAGGTGGAGTAATCATTCACACCTTTACCCTTAGTAATATTGGTGGACATGAAGCATATAATATTAGCTCTTCCGGCCTAACTGCACCATTTGATTTTGAAGGCGGAGTATTTCCGGGCAGCACTGGTAGCTGTCATAACACTCTTGCAGCAGGAAGCACATGTGACTTTGTTGTGGAGTTCTCACCAATATCGATAGGCACATTTCATGACTCAATTAATATTAATTTTTCAAATGGAGTTAACTCTCAAACTCTTAGCCGTGATGTAATAGCTAATTCTCTAGCTCCCGCAAAGTTAAAAATTAATCAATTGAACCCTTATGACTTTGGAACCGTTGCCAGCGGAAGTCATTCTACTGCCACTTTCAGTGTTACAAATACAGGTTCATTCATTGCTTACAGTATTAGTGAAACTAACTTATCACTTCCATTTGAATTTTCTGGCGGAGGATATCCTGGCACTGGCGGAAACTGTGCATCCACTTTAGCACCCGGGGCTTCTTGTATATTTACCATTGACTTTAAACCAACAGTAAATGGTACTTACAATGACTCAATAGAATACAGTTTTTTCAATGGAGTTTTAACAACCAGTACCAAGCACGAACTCACAGGAATTGCCACTTCTCCTGCTACCTTAACAATTAGTGATGGTCCGACTTATAACTTTGGAATACAAGCTGTTAACTCTTTAACTGAAGTCACATTTACAGTTACTAATTCTGGAAATGTTGATGCCACTAGTATGGGAGGGACTATAGCTGCCCCTTTTAGATATAAAGACGGTTCTTACCCGGGAACTGGTGGTGATTGTGGTTCTGTACTGAACCCAAGTCAAAATTGTTCTATTGTTGTAACCTATGAGCCAACTTCAACAGGAGCGCATTCAGAAACTATTATTTTAAATTATGTTGATGGTGCTGGGGCACAAATAACCGCTCGCCCCATTGTTGGTTTTGCAGCCAGTGCCGCCTCTTTAGCAATTAGTGAAAGCGATACTTTTAGTTTTGGTGATGTACCTATTAACGGACACAGTGATCACACATTTGTGGTTACAAACACAGGTGGTATAAGCGCCACTGGCATTTCGGCTACAGCTTTTACTAGTGAATTTAGATTTAAAGATGGTTCTTACCCAGGAACTGGTGGCACCTGTGCACAAAGTTTAAGCCCTGGGGTTAACTGTAAAATAGTGGTTGAGTTTTCTCCAACAAGTGCTGGAAACCAAACTGATACTATTACAATTAACTATTATGATGGCGTAAGCACACTTTCTTTATATCGACTCATAGATGGCGATGGTAGAACTCCTGCCTATTTATCAATGGACCTAACAAACCCTTATGATTTTGGAACCATTCCAGTTGGTAGCTCCTCTTATGTGACTTTTACAGTTACAAACAGCGGGAATTACTCAGCTCGTAATATAGGAGCCAGTGGAATTAGAGGTCCATTTCAATTTAGAGGTGGCGGTTACCCAGGCCTTGGTGGTAGCTGTACAAACTCATTATTAGCGAGCGCATCCTGTACCCTTGTTATTGAATTCAAACCTACACGGCCAGGGTTTAGTTTTGACCAGTTTGATTTAAACTATAACAATGGCGCTACACCCGCCACAGTAACTAAAGAGCTTAACGGCACAAGTGTTTCCCCAGCAATCCTAACAATCAGTGAGACTGATACTTATGACTATGGCTCACGCCCTGTTGGCTCAACTACTAGGCACTTGTTTACAATTACTAACTCTGGTGGCTACACAGCCACAAACTTAAGAGGGACAACACAACTGCCATTTGAGTTTAGTAATGGTAAATTCCCAGGAGTTGGTACTTGTACCAATGCAGGTTTAGCTCCCGGTTCTTCTTGCACCGTAGCCATTGATTTTAAGCCGGTCAGTAATGTAATTTCTTTGGAGGATTTTACGATCACTTATAAAAATGGAAATAGTAAACAAAGTACGTCTCGCCTAATTGAAGGAACAGGTATAAATATCTTACCACCTGTGTCGCCAGGAAGTTGGAGTTGGAATTTTATTGGCATTGAAAACGGAAGTACATCTAGTGATAATACTCCCTTACTGGCTGCCAAAAACATTGATCCATCGCAACTGGGCAACATAATTAGCTTTTACACTAATGCTAGTTGTTTAAATGCCACCGACGTGGGAACCATCACAGGCACAAGCCTTACACAGTATTTTATTTTTAAGTCAGATGGAAGTGACGACGGACATAAAAGTTTTTATGCCAAAGTGACAGATAAAAATGGTTACGAAAGCACCTGTGATTACATCGCCAACTACACCTTAGATACAATAAATTTAGAACCAACTAATAAAAAAATGAAAACTACTCTTTTAAAAAAATGGACTCTAGGAAACTAATCGATTTAACTAATAAAAGGATTTTATTATGATAAAAATTATTTTTAAATTCACATTAATTTATTTAACACTATTAACCCCTATTCACTTTTTAAGCGCTGAATTAGAGTTAACAAGTCTTGAAAAAAAACATAAAATTTACGAAGTTATAAAAGATATTAGAAATGAGCTATACGACAATGAGCACAGCAGAGATCAAGTAACAAAAAGTCATAAGTTATTAAACAAAACTTTACTTGTGCTTAAAGATGAATATGAAGAGAATAATTGCTTAGAACTCGAACAAACTAACAAACCTCAAAATATAGCCCCGCCAACACCCACAATTACTTACGTAAGTGATGATGCCACAGCTAATGAAAGCGTATCCATTCACTGGGATAATTGCTATATGCCACCCGGCACCTTATATGAGGTTATGATTTCAGAAGACTTAAATAACAACCTTAGGCTAGACAGTAACGAATATAAAACTGTAACAACTTGGACACCTGTGGGCAATGTTTCATCACATCGAAGTACTGCCCTTAATTTAAAGTATGGCAAAGCCTATTTTATATCATTAAGGGCAAAAAACAGAAGCAGAACAGGAGACTACTCAAGCTTTGTAAGTACTCCATATTGGAAAATTTCTAATTAAAACTACTCATGGCTAGAGTTAATAAATATAACCTAGCCTTTTAAACTTAATTTACTCTTTTTAAATATCAAGTTGCTTTAATATTCACCACGTACAGTTGCATTGACGCCATGAGCTCACATAGTGACTCATGGTGGCTGGAGCATGTCTGAGCATGGTGAATAATAATGCAACTTAGGATTTAAAAAGGGCTTAACGTTAAGATTTAATTTTATCAACAATACTAGTCGTCGAATTACCCTCAATAAACTTTAAAGACTTCACTTTACCGCCACTGGCAATAACATGCTTTGCTCCACGGATTTGCTCAATGGCCCAATCGCCACCTTTTACTAGCACGTCTGGTGTTATAGCTTCAATGAGCGGCTCCGGGTTGCCATCTTCAAAAAAACAAACATAATCCACTGATCTTAATGAAGTTAAAATTTTAGCTCTGGCATTTTGATCTTGAATGGGGCGTGACTCCCCTTTTAATTTTTTAACACTGGCATCGGTGTCTAAGCCAACAACCAAAGCATCTCCTAAACTTCTAGCCTCAGCTAAGTAGGTCACATGCCCTGGGTGCAAGATATCAAAACACCCATTGGTAAATACAATTTTTTTAGACTTATTTTTTAAAGATGAAACTTCCGCAACTAATTGCTCTTTAGAAACAAGGTTGCCAAAAAAATTGCTCATTATGCTTTTTTATATAACTGTAAACCAGTTAGGTAAGAACTTAAGTCCCTACGGCTTATAAATGAAAGTACTGGTAATACAACAAGCCCCGTTCCAATCACTAAAATTGAACGCCATACAACTTGCATTGGATAGTAATCTTTTTTTACTTGAATGTCGGTTCCCATTTGGCAATCGAATGTCCACTCGCCTAAAGTGCAACCAAAAAAGCTTCTCGATAAAACTACATAAACTTGTAAGGCAACAACATACAACATAAATGCAGAAACCTGTGTCATTAAGTCAGTAGTTACACTTTCTAATAAGGCGGCAATAGATATATCTGTTGCCAGCAAAAGCCCCATTACAAATAAAATTGATAATGCAAAAATAACTATTGAATCTAAAATAGCTGCTGGTATTGAAACGGCAGTGGCTTTTAAGTTCCCCATAAATGAGTCGGAAGCGCCTCGACGAGTGCCTGCACCTAAACTCCCTAAAGCAACAGTGTTTTTTACTTCCTCTTTAATAGTATCCACAACTGGGTTTTCAACTACCGGGATTTCAGGAGTTGTTGGCACCACAGGATGAATACTTGGCTTTTTAAAGGCTTCAATAGTTTCAGTGGAGGTTTTAACAATATTTTCAGTCGTCGGAGTTTCTTTAACTGGTAAAGTATCAGTGAAAGTAATTCCTTGCTTATCTAAAGTGTTTAGAGAATTCATTAATTTATCTAAAGCTTCAGTTGCACGATCTATGCTTTTTCTTTGCACATTGGTTGATCTAGCATGAACAGACTCAGGGGCTGCTTTTAAAATACTTTTATCTTCTAACTTCTCAGTATCCGTTTTTTTATTATGAAAGCCCAAACCATCTGTTAATGGCTTCATTTCAAATTCATCAAACACATCCATTTGCTATCTCCTGAAACTATTGATCTATTAATTCATACTTTATGATGCTTGCAAGCGTCACGCAAGCCGTTTCCACTCGTAATACCTGCTCACCCAGGGTTACAGGTGAAAGCCCATTATTTTTAAACTGATCTAGCTCACTCAAACTAAACCCACCTTCGCTGCCTATAAATGCCCAAACGGAGTCAAAACTGCCCTTTTTTATGGACTGGAGCTCAGACTTTACAGTTTGATTGCACTCCCCCTCATAAGGAAAAAGACCCGCAGCGCTATCATTCTGGTTAAAACTTTCTAATAACTCGCCCAAAGTACAGGGCGGCTCAATCACCATTAGGCGGCCTCTTCCCGTTTGTTGAGTGGCCGACATTACAATTTTTTGCCAACGCTTTAAGCGCTCATCACTAATTTTTTTGGCATTACGAACGAAGCTATTTTCAGAAAAAAATGGTCGAATTTTAGTCACCGACAACTCAACAGACTTTTCCAAAATTAATTCAAATTTACTAAACTTTGGGATACTTACACAAAGCTCAATATGTGGTTTTTGTATTTCAGGCAATACTCTTTCAGAAACAACTTTTGCAAAAGCTCGCTTTTTTTCTTTGCTAATTAATTTTACTTTATAAGCAATAGCATCATTAGTTAAGACTTCAAATTCATCATTAATGTCTTGCCGACAAACAATACAAATATGCCTAAAGCTATCACCAGAAATTAATACGGTTTTACCTTGATCTGAATCTACAAAGGCTTCTTTTTCAACCCAATATCTTCTCATATGAACTACACTTAAACCCTTTGATACAAAAAGCCAACCCACTCTTCTTTTTGGATTCGTTTTAATTTTTTAAATCCTGTAAAATTGAACTTATTTAAAAATCCACTTTCGCGCTCATCTAAAATTCCTGTCAAAACTAAGTATCCATTCGCCTTAACCATTCTAATTAAGTCCTTTTGAATTTTGACCAAAACCCCATCAATGATATTAGCTATAACGATGTCATAATTTTTTTGACATTTATCCACTTGCACATCTAATACTTCAGTTCTACCGCATTTATTAATAACCACATTTTCTTTTGCAACATCCCTGGCTACTTCATCAATTTCAGTGGCTTCAATAGATTTAGCCCCTATTAGCTCGGCCATAATCGCTAATATTCCTGTGCCTGTTCCAACATCAATAACAGAACTTCCTTCAATGGCTAAGTCTTTAATAATGTCTGCCGCAATTTGAGTGGTGGCATGAGTTCCAGTTCCAAAAGCCATACCGGGGTCAATGCTAATATTAATTCCTTCAGCAGTTGGTTTTTCCCAACTAGGCACAACCGTCACACCCTTTGTTAATTCAAAGGCATGAAAATCTTTTTTCCACTCAGCCATCCAGTCCTTGTTCTCTTGCTTCTCTATTGAAAAATTTATTTCAGGAAATTCTGATTTAGCTTTTAAAATTACATCTTCATTTGGGACTTTGGAAAAATAAATATTCAGATATTTCTTGGATTGCTGGACTGTCTCCACATTGTACTCTTCATCTAATTGATTAAATTTTAAATCTTCTGAAATACCCTCAGCTCCATTTTCAAAAAAGAAGCCGCTCAAAAGATCTTCATCTTTTAAAGATACATTTCTAGCATTAATAACAAAATAAAAACTCATTCAATCACCTAATAAAACTCTACTAATTAAGTATAGTTACTACTCAATTTGATTCAAACCGTCACCAATTAAGTCTCTTTCTATATGATTTTCATTGTAATATTTGGTTAAAATATTACTATACGGCCAATAACACGTTGGATGGAGCACTTACAGTGGACTTACAGAGGTTTGAGAATACTAAGCCGGTACCTAACAAAGCTGAGGCAAAAAAGCAGCTCATTCACTTATTGCAAATGGCACACTCTGGAGAAAAGGCTGCTGCCAATGCCTACTACGGCCATTATAAATCTCTATTTATTAAAAGCTCCAAAGAAAGAGATGAAGTAAAAAGAATATACAAAGACGAACTTCACCACCGACAACGCCTTAAAGAAATACTGGCTGAACTGGGTGCCAAGCCAAAACTAAGGTTTGAAATCATGTTTTTCACTATTGGCTTTATTATTGGTTTTCTTTGTTTATTTGGTGGTTGGTTTATCCCAATGTATGGAGCCGGAAAGCTGGAAAGTACAAATATTGCTGAGTATGAAGTGGCAGCCCGCTTAGCTCATTTAGCTGGCTTAGATAAATATATTCCAGAGCTTTTAGTTTTTGCTGAAATTGAGTGGGATCATGAGCTTTACTTTAGAAATAAAGCAGAGTCTCACTTTTTATATAAATTATTTCCTAAATGGAAAATCCCAAAAGAAAAAAAACTAATCACTACAGACCTAGATAAATATAAAGGTAATTTTACATCATCTTGATCTTTAGCACGTCATCCTGATTTTAATTACGACAATAAGTAGTATAAAAAAAAGCCCACACAACTCGTGCAGGCTTTTTATTTATCAGGCGAATACTCACCTTAATGACTATTGATTCTTAATAAATAACTCAGCTAATTTCTTAACTTGTTTTTTAGTAACTCCATTAACTTTAGCTGCCTTTGAGTAAACAGAATCTAAAGCTTTTTCATTTCCATTAACATAGCTGTTCATTGCTGACTGAATTTCAGTGTAAGTAGAGCCTAAAATCGCCTTAGAGTACTGGTTGTACTGATAAGATGTCATAGTTGAGTGATCAGAAAGGTTTAACTGTAAAGCAAGACCTGCAACTTCTTTCGCTCTTTTTGGAGCTAATCCGAATTGAACCGTTAATTGCTCAGTTGCTTTTTTAACTTTAATACCATCAATTAACTCTTGTCCTTTTAAAATATCAGAAGCAGTCATCTTAGTTTTTGAGAAGTATAAACCTGATGGACCATGCACATACACGTCTTCATATCTGTATTCATAGTAACCATCGTAAACAGTGTAATATTGGCTAGTGTAGTAATCGTAATAAGTATGAGAATCATTAACCCAGTATGAATCAACATCTTCATAAGCAAAGTCTAAATCATAGTAGAAACTGCTTTCGTTATTATCTAAAAATACACCTACATCGCTACCCCTAGTGTAGTTCGACAAATTGTATGCATCGTAAGTATTTAAATCATAATCATAAACAAGAATGTAGTTTGCTTGTCTTGTATTAGTCTTTACCAACTCAACATCATAGTTAAGGTCATAGTTAAGAGCATTAACAAAGTCTTTAGCTACTTTAACTTCTTTGCTGTCACCGCAAGAAATTGTAAGCATTGATAATATAATTAATAGAATACCTGATAGTTTCATAATTCCCCCTATATAAACTATTTGTTTTTTTGTTTTAATAACAAGGATTTAACATATTTAATACCGAAAATTAAGCACTGAAATATATATAATATTTATCTTTATAGAAATTCCAAAATTTATCGCTATCCCTACTAGGTAAGAGATGAGAACAAGAATAATGGAACTTATAACGCAATAATTAATGTAATTCTTAAATTTTACTGCGAAGCATACTGCAGAGCCAAATATAAAAAAAGCAAGAGCATATTCATGCCCTTGCTTAATTAATTCTATTTATATTTTTTGCTATTAATTCTTAATAAAAAGATCTGCTAACTTTTCAACACTTTGCTTAGAAACACCATTAGTTTTTGCAGCCTTTGAAAATACTTTGTCTAAAGCTTTATCATTACCAGAAAGCTTATCAGCTAAAGCAGCTTGAACTTCTGAGTAAGAACTACCTAAGATAGCTTTTGAGTACTGGTCATATTGGTAAGTTGTCATTTTAGACTTATCAGCATTGTTTAACTGTAATGCAAGACCAGCAATTTCTTTTGCTCTTTGTGGAGCTAAACCAAACTGAACCGTTAACTGATTAGTTGCTTTTTTAACTTTTAAGCCATCAACTAACTCTTGAGCTTTTACGCTATCAGCAGTTGTCATTTTAGATTTTGAAAACTGAACACCTGTGATGTAATCTTCATAAATATTTCCACCAGTGTAATCTAAGTCATAGTAAAAGCTATACTCATAATTATCTAAGTAGTAACCAATGTTATCACCAGCATAGTAGTTTGAAATGTTATAAGCATCGTATGAGTCTAAGTCATAATCATAAACAACAACGTAGTTATACTGTAGAGTGTGAGTCTTAACTAACTCAACGTCATAATCTAAGTCGTAGTTTAAAGATGAAACAAACTCAGATGCTAGTTGGCCATGAGTAAGTCCACCACTTCCGCTGCCACTGCTACAAGCTGTTAAACCTAACGCTACTATTGATAATAATAAACTTGATAATATTTTCATTTTACTTCCCCTGTTTAGTTTTTAAAAAATTGGTGTCATTTGTTCTTTATGTGATTAGTAATTACAAAAGGCGTACCAAACTTTTGTCCATGTCCTCATATTTAAACAATTCAACAATTACTTCTTGAATTCAGGAACTTATGAGTTAATTTAAATTTTAAATTTATAACGCAATGTATTATTTAAGAGCCTTAATGCTACCAATAACACTACTAAAATCTAGCTTAGTATCAAACTGGCTCTAAAAAGACTCAAGATGAGACATAAAATTTCCGATAGTAAGTGTGAGTGAATTACCATTTTTGCTTAAAAAGATTGCAAAAACCAAGGAAGGTTTAAGATGAAAATTTATATTAGCTTGGTCGCCTTTATACTTATTTGTACTTCTGTAGTTAGTGAGGCCAAACCTAAAAACTCTAATGGCACTAAGATTATTGAAATTAAAAGAACTCTTTCTCTAAATAATGATAAGCGCCACTACAAAGAGTTTTATATTAATGCAGGAACTAATAAAGGCCTTAAAAAGAACCATGTTATCCCCGTAGTAAGACGAAAATCCTTTTATGACCCATTATTAAATAAAAGCATTGGCGACCTGTGGCTGCCTGTTGGAGAAGTGAAAGTGATCCATGTGGGAAGCAATGTCAGCGTTGCTAGAATTTATAAGGTCCCTGAGAGACAAAACTTGCCAGAAGTGGAATACCCAACATTTATGGTGGGTGATCGTATCCAAACTAAAAAAGCAAAGTTCATTAAAAAGAAATCAAAAACAGCGAAATTAAATCGTAAATTCAAAAATGGTAAATCCAAAAGAGGCATTGCCAGTGTCCCTAACCAAAAGATGTCAGGCTATAAATATAGAAAAAAGCTAAAAAAGAATTTAAATTTTTCAGATCGGATTCGTGAAGAAATCGCAAAGCCAACAAACTTTGAAAGCAAAGGCTCAGAAGGCGCTGGTGGATCCTCTTCTACTCCTGCATATCGAACAGAGTAAAACTAAAAGGCTTTAGCTTTTAGTTTTTCTCCATCGGTATAAACCTATATTCCCAAGAGTTGTTTCTCTTACATAAAAATGTGTATTGCATACTTTGAGATCCCTTAAGTTTTGACGGAAGTAAAGTGTAACAGTCCTCAGGCAATTCCACGTTTAAGTTGATCGGTGATATTAAGGTTTTTCTATCATCATCAACAACCCAAGAATAAACTCTGCGGCTATAAATTTCACTGGCATTAACAAAAATGGCTGGTGTAAGCCCTGTATTTCCACTAAAAAATGATGGGACAATCACTTCCTCAAAATTAATTCCTGGTAAAAACTGTGTTACCTTCATCTCTTTAGAGTTAAAGGACACCTCTTCTCCATTATCAGAGGTTAACAAAAGCTCCCCAGAAGTTCTAAATAATGAGTAGTACATCTCACCATTTTTAAATGAAACCAAGTTTCCATTAGCATTAAGATACTCGTCATTTTTTTGCGACTCTACTCTTAATTTTTTTGCAGGGCTAAACTTACTTCTGTCAGATATACCTACAAAGGTGTTATCAGCACTCCTGAAGTTACTATTTTTAACACCAATGAGTGTCCCACGAGACATTTCATCTAAAGCAAAGTAAGTGAGTATATCATCTTTACGGCTATCAAAAGATAGTCCAGTACCTTGCCCTTGATTAAATGGAGAAATATTAAAATCCATCTCTCCTGATGAGTTTCTAAATACATTTATAACAAAAAAGTGGTTTGTACTTACACCTTGTACTTTCTGAACGTTTCCACGAACTGAAGCTTGAGCCTGTTTTGCAAAACTAGCTAAAATTTTAACTTCACTATTGTCGTTATTATTCTCCAACATTTTCCAAAAGGATAATTGCATATCAGGGTGAATAACTTTTGAAGAAATAATTCCTCTATCATAAAAGTACCCAGCAAAAAGCTGTTTAACTCTTTGTTTCATCTCAGGTGTTGAAAAAGTTCTTAACTGAAGCTCATCATGGCCAGCAACTTTCTCCATATAATAAATTTGTAACGATATAAAATCTTCTTGCGAAAAAGTATTAATGGTTAAGTTGTTATCTAGGTCAGATAAAAATCCTTCAGCCATAAAAAATAAATCATTAAAATTAGTATTACTATTTGTTAAAACCCTTGGATGAGAAGACATGGCTCTATATAGCTTTGCCGTATCCTCATAAAAACTATTTAAATTAGGGTTTATTAACCCATTTATAGTGATATCAAAATAATAATTTTTAATAACATCGATATGGCCACGGCCTTCAATTCCTTTTCTTGGCCTTAATCTAAATACATTTAAAGTTGTATCTAAACTTTCATTAACTATATGAAACTCTAAATATTTATCGGTAATGTTTTGTTCTTCGTCTGCCACATCTACATCTGAACGAACAATGTACTCTTTCCCAGGGTTATTAGGTAAAAAGTCTAACTTGAATATTTGGTAACGGCTTCCATTTGGTAAAAAAGCAGCCTTTTTTTGTACAAATCTGTTGCCCTCTTGCTTCAAAACAAAAGCTGAAATTCCTTCAACACCATCCTGTTCTTCTCTTTGAGATACATAGTACTCAGTGGCTTCACCTGTAACTCCTGTAGGCATTACTCTTTGCGTAAGCAACCTACCTGCATCAAATAAATTTCTGTTGCCACTTAAAAACTCTTCAATTTGTTCCTGTACTTTTGATGTAAAGCCAATTGGCATAGCTATTTGATTTGATTTATTCAAGTTAATGAATAGCTCTGTGGATAGCTTAAAGTCTTGAGAGTACTGCTCACCTGACTCACCACTGTAAGTGGCCGACAAAACAAAGTCTACTCGTGATGTTTTATTTAAACTTTTAACTTTACCGTTTATCTGTAAAACTTTTTTCGCTGACGATTTAAAGTTGTTGAAAGAAAAATTCATTTTACTGAATTTAATATTACTATCTAGTGACTTAATACTTAATTTTAAATTTTTTGCATTAGCCCACAAATTATTCACAGGAATTTCAAAACTAACATTATTATTAACAACTTCTACTTGCATCAATTTTTTAAAATCTGGATAAATATATGGTCGTTTTGTTACTGTTACCGCTTCAGACAACTGTAACATACCGTTTAAGGCGAACTTATGCTCCGTATTAACTTCTTTAGCACTGGAAGAGTACAGCCTTGCTTTTACTTCATTTAAAGTAATACCTTCATGTATTCCCTTTAAAAGAGCGGCCGCACCAGCAACAAAAGGAGCTGCCTGGCTAGTTCCAGATAAAAAGTCATAGTTGTCGGACTGACTAAATAATTGCGAGATCTCATCAGTTCTAGATAAACTTAATATGCTGTCTCCAGCAGCAAGAATATCTACTGTTGAACCGTAGTTTGAAAAGGAAGTTATGTTACCAGTGTTAGAATGTGCACCAACACAAACTACCCCTGGGAATGCACAAGGAAATAGGTCCACGTTAACATCATCATTGCCAGCAGCAGCAACTACCGCAATATCTAAGTCGATTAACTTTTGTAAAGCAGTGTTTAAACGCTTAGTGGTTAACCTCTTTGGCCAACCAAAACTTAGGTTTACTGCATCCACATGTCGGCCATTTCTTTTAACTAGAGCAAGATACTCTAGTCCTGTGGCAACTTGGTCTAATAACAACTTAAATTCAGACTCTACTGAAAACTTTTGTGCCTCACCTCTTGCAAACTCTCTAAAAACTTTTACAGGCAATACTTTAATTCTATTTGAAATACCTGAAACACCAATATTATTACCTACAACTGCTGATAAAATACCTGCAATATGAGTCCCATGTGAGATTGAACTATCATCATAAACTCTATTTGTTCCTAATTTATTTTTAGGATCTGCAAAGTTCCAACCAAGGCAGTCTGCACTAAAATCAAATTCTGTTATAGGAGGCACCTCTCTGGACTCCTCTTTCTTGGCAGTCTCTGGGTTAGGCCTTTCACCCTTCTTCCTTTTTTTTCTTTTTTTCTTTTTTCTTTTTATTTCACCAGGCTTACCCACAAAGTTACAGCGTTTATCATCACGGGCAATATTATCAACTATATCTGGGTGATCATAATCAAGCCCGGAGTCTACTACTGCTACAACCACGTCTCTTTTTACAAGACTATCTAAATCTAAAATATAGTTTAACCAACTAATATCAAAATCTTTATGGTTAGAAGAAGTGCCACTATCACTAGGGACACATTCTTTACCCGGTGAACCTAAAAAGAAGTCTTCAGCCGAAGTGCCCTCAGAGTCAAATTCTGATAGTTCAAAATTCTTACCACATTGTGGCTCATACTCTAGTTCACTACGCTGTTGCTGCACAACATGACCGTAGTTAACTAAAGCCCATTGAAATTCAAAGTACTGCTCATTCACCTTACCATTAAGTTTCGGGTGTGTCTCAGCAAAGGGAATAACAGCTTGTGAATAAACATACTGATTGAATGTAAATACTAACAGTAAAGAAAAGATAAATTTCATCATAAATACGACCTCAATAACCAGTTTAAGTAAAACTCTCCATTACTCATACCAATCCTGTTTTTAATATATTCTAATTCACCATAAGTATGGTCATAACTTGAACCATTCACAGCTTTCTTTCTCGGCATTCCAAACTCATTAGCTAATATAGGGTCTATTCTCTCATCCCCTTTTCTAAAGCCAGTTACATATCCTTTAATATAAAAGTTTCTAATACTATCTAACTCGAAGTTATTATTTCTAGGTAGTTTTTCAAATAAGGAAATAAAATCTTCAAAATCAAGATCTTGTTGTAACTGTAATATTAACCAAACAGCTTCTTTAGAGAATTTTTTAATTTTATTTTTTCTTAAGTACTTCTTACAGCGGAAGTAAGACTGGATAATCGGCCCAGTTTTCTCATCCACTAGCCTTTGTCTTTCATCATAACTAAACGCTAATACTTTATCTCTAATTCCTCTTCTATACATGTTTTCAAATGAAACCGGTGACCTTTCAAATAGTTTACTAAAGCCCTCTTTATAGACTACGATATCAATTCCAACTCTATAAAGTTGTAATTTATCAATCTTACTGAACTCATCAACATTGAATAATTCTTGTCCATTACCAACATTTAATTTTTTATTTATTCTTTTAATTAATTTTGTGGTCTTTTTATTGCTTAATCCAAAATCAACGCCACCCTTCCATGTGTAATGTAACTTCAAAAATGGATCTTTAAATACAGGGTCTAAATTAGCCACAACTCCAGGATTTGGCTCACTCACTCTTGCATCCAAAACCACACTTACACTTTGAGACTTACCAAATAATGTGTCTGCAGGATCACTACTGGTGCTAATATTAAGTTTACCTTTTATATCATTTTTATCTAAAATATAGTTTACCATATCTCTAGCTACAGACTGGAAATCAAGCCCTTGCCTAACTCCCCTCGATGCTCGTAAGTACCTAGTTGTTTCACCGTTCTCAAATTTTGGGAAAGATGGCTTGTATGGTGAGTAAATATCTACTTCATCAACCATAGCTTGGCTTGAATGATTGAGGAATAGAAATCTAAAATCAAACTGACCTTGCTTGAAGTCATGGCTTATAACATAGGCTGGGTAAAGCTTATTAATTTTTAAGTTCATATCTGAATAGCTTTCAGTATCACCTAATGAATCTGACTTGATGGTTTCTAGTAACACTTTTAATCCATCTTGGAAAGCTGGGTTTACAACGGTGTCAGTTCTACCGTCATCTAATGTTTGTTCTACTTCAGGAGCAAAGTTATTTACACTATGAAACCAAGTTTCAGACTTCCCTGTTTTCCTTCTTAAAGTCAAAGAGGCAACAGGTATAAACTTTCTAGCTTCAACTTCTGAGCTCCACTCAATTTGATTAGCCTTAGTTTTATATATAACTAATTGTTTTTCGTTTTTCCTATATATATGTACACGAGATAAATCTTCACTTTTTGCTAAAAATTTAAAAAATAACTGTGCTGTGCCAGTGAAGTTCTGCAAATAAGACCCACCAACTGATGGACCAATAGTATTTGTAATAATCAGCGACTCGCCAACTTTTAAGTACTTATTTAATGTATCGTTATTTTTAAGTAATATTTTTTTATAAGCCTCTTTCTCTTCTTCAGTGGCTTCATCATTATAAGCAGGTAATTCATCAACTTCTTTTCTAAAGTCTCTTAATATTTTAGGTATTAATAGTTTTGAGTATTTTTCTTTTAATGACTTTCTAATTGGCCCATCTAAATCTTCAGACCCAGGAACTTTAATGACCTTAATTGGCCTTAAGTGTACCCATCTCTTCATAATTGAGTAATCTAAATCAAAACCAATTAAACCTAATTCAGTTTGCTTAAAGTCAGAAAATAAATTTAAATTTTCAACTCTTGTGACCTCTGTATGTAATCCAGCTTTCAATAGATAACCAAATGTATCCACTAGTTGAATTTGATTATCAACACCTGACTGACTACCAATCACAATATTTCTATTAATAATTAGTTGTGCTGAAGCAGTAGGAAGTGTGTAATAACCAAGTGGTACAGTCTTTAATGTTGTATCTAAATCATCATTTCCATTATTTAAATTAGCAATAATATTATCGAGTTGCTCTTTATCAAATTCAGCTTGCTTTTCAGCTTCCTCAATCAGCTTATTCTTAATTTTATCGCCATTATCAATTTTTAAAATATTATTAATACTATTATCGATAACAGCATCAATAAAAGAGCTTTGTAGTATCGATCTAAAATAAGCCATAATTTCAGACAACACCAAAGGGCTCTCTAAATCATGGTAAGAGAATCTTGTTCCGTAACCAACCCACCATTTATCAGGGTTTGTATACTCTGCCCCTCTTGTATCAACTTTCAACTTTCCATTTGCTAGCTTTTCACCATGGTTAATTTTTAAATTAACCTTAAACTGAGATGTTATTTCTGGATGGGACTTTTCGGTCGCCTCTCCTAAACAGTAATATGGTAATGGGTTATAAGCTAATTCCCCTTTACAATCCACATCATCAGCTAAAAAGAATTTTTGCATGTAGTTTCTTCGGGCTATTAATAACTCCGTTAAAAGCATTCCAACTTCTTTAGGGTAATAAGCCTCTTCCACCATATGCTCAAAATCTTTACGACTTAAACTGGATAACTTTCTTGCCATCCATTTAAGGTCATAAATATCTGGAGTAAACTCGTTAACTGCAGTGGCGTAACTATGAGTTAAAACTACCTCTTGTTTAGTGATAGAAAATGGTATTGGTGACAAAGAATTTATAGATTCTGGAACATCTACTAGATTGTAAGCCAGCAATAGTGAATTATAAATTCTTTTTCTTTTGTGGCGGTCATGCTGTAAATAACCTAATGCCAACCTAAAACTGGCTGTCTCTTTGTAAATAACCACATCTTGAAGCTCTAAAACAACACCATCACCATCTATAGCATCAGAGTAATCCCAGATCATTTGCACAGGCTCTTTATACTCTCCAGTTAAAGGGTCTTTATCCTGAGTTGGATCAGGAATTCGCTTAACATTAGTCACCCAACGCATTGGATCTTCATTTGTATTATTACTTAAACCAAATCCAGCACTAGCACCTGAGTCTACACCATTTAAACTTCCGTCTAAAAAAATGGTGGCATCAGTATCAAGTTCAAAACGGACTTTGATCTTTTTTAAATATTTAAAACCTGGTTCTTTAAACCCAAGTTTTCTAAGCAGAGTTTTACGTAGCATTATATTATGCGCTGTGGGACCTAAAAATATTCTAAACTGCTCACCACTGGCAGTAGCTGCTTCCACTTCTTCTTCTGTTGCAGTGTCAGGTAATTGTTTCTTTTTTAATACTCTAAAATCAAAAAGCTTATTGGCTTTAAACGGGCTTACATCAATAAAGTCGAGAACGTCATCACTACTAATTGATAAGTCGTCTAACTTTTTAAAAATCTTTTTAGTATTATCTCCACGAGATAAAGATAAACTATTTTTTTCATCGTAATCAAAACCGTCTTCAACTAAAAATAATTTATCAATCCAATTTTTTTGAATATCTTGAGGTGCTGGTGTTAATTTAGAAATTGTGCTGTTTCTTAGTTGCTCTTTTTGCTCTTCTGATAAAGCTGAAACAGATTTAATATTTTTCCTTGCTTTAATCCAATTAGACTCTAGCTTTCTTAGCTCAGCAGCTGTTTGTACTTTTCCGTTATATATTAGATCCACAGCTGGCAATCTTGCCTCAGGCTTTGTGATATCAAATAATGGAACTTCACCAGGAATATTAAGTGCTGAAGCTGAGTTTAAATTAAGGCCTAAAAGGCAAAGAAATAGAAATTTAGTATATTTTCTCATCTAGATTGACTCCCTGATCCTAAAATGGACTAATTGCGTCATACCATACCTTAAACACACAGGCATAGAATCAATCTAATTTAATGAATTCTTTATAGGGCTGTTTCGAACAGTGGCTTTTAAGCTTCAGGAGAGGGTTTTGGAGCCTCTGGAAGGCGCACAGTAACACCTAAATGGTCCATTTTACTCTTAATGGTCTCACCTGAGTTCTGAACTACTCGTTGCTGTAATTTAGTAAAAATAGGCTCTCTAATCGCTAGCTTATTATCTTGTAAAACACATTGTCGCGCCAAACGCTTTTCAATGTTTACAACCACTGGAGCTTTCAGGTTTGCCGTCATATTTGTTGGGTCTTCTGGAATAGTAACAATACTAAAAAATGCACATTTTTCATTGTTATCAGACTCAATTTGATGAAGATCTCTAGCGCTAATTTTGAATTTTTTAGGAGCACCAAAAAGCTCAGGCTCTAATACTGGAAATGCAACATTTGGGTCTTCGCAACTTTGTAGCCAGGCAAAAATATCGTCTTGTGGGTCATCCAGTAAAACAAATCCTCTTAACCCTGAAAAACCTAATAAACCTTCTTTAAAAGTAATTACGTCTTCTTCAGTAATTAAAACCTTACCAAATCTTGAAGTTCTTATTTCCATTCTTCCCCCAAAGCTCTTAATACAAGCATATCCCTATTAATTCAGACACTGCAAGCCTAAATAAGGGAAAAATTGAATTTATTTCATTTTGATTATTCTGAGGACATTAAGAGTAAATATCTAAAATATTTAAGTTTTTTTAATAATTTTTTACTTATTATTTTTTAATAAATCCGACACTGAGCGCGTTTTATCTGCCGTAGATCCGGCTGAAACCTCATTTTGAGTTTGAATTGAATCATAGACTTCCTCTCTATGAATCTTAGTTTCACGAGGGGCCTCGATACCTAAACGGACCTGCTTACCTTTAATTTGAACGACTCTAATTTTAATATTATCGTCAATGGCAATACTCTCACCTAATTTTCTAGTTAAAACTAACATCTTTCGGGGTCTCCTTCGACATCCTATCAAAGCACAAATTCATTTCGTGAAGTAGCATAGCTATTACTCTGTCCCATAAAAGTCAAGGTTAGCCCATAGGCAAAGCCTATAAGGTTGATTTAGCAAAATTTAGTGTAAATCTTTCTTAATAATCACTTAATTTTGTTAACTTTGAGCAAGGGAGGCCAAGGCTTGGAGCCTATAAGTTGAAAAACTTTTACAACGAGAATTACTAATAAGTGGCACCGCAACGCCCAATGGGGACGGTTCGTTATAAAATTTTGCTTCGTGTGTATCGCCCTAACATGCACTTCGTGCATACGGGCTAAGGCTATCTAATAAAATCGTATAAGGATGTTTGCATTAATTTACTTGATGTCTGTAAAGTTGCTTCTAAACTGCTTTGCGCAGCTCCAATATCACTAACCACCTCGAACATATCTGCGTCTTCATTACTTGAAATGTTCTTTTGTATATCAATACTTTGTTTTTGTAACGTTTCAAAAGCGGCATCAATAGTTCCTATTCTTGACCCCAGCTGCGACCTTGCCATAACTACTTGGCTAATAGCTTCGTCTATATGATCTAATGAATCTTGAATAGCAAACTTATCATTAGTTTTTAAGGCTATTTCTAGTTTATTAATCACGGCAAAAATATTTACACCCGTATAGTTTTTAAAACCATAAAGATCTCTGCCTTCAGCAGCCCCCCCAGTGTCTTGTAACTCTGTTGGGTCAGAGTTTAATTTGCCAATATGCTCGTAGTTCAAGTCTCTAAGCTGAGTCACTCTAAATGCTTCATCAGCAGGAGTAGGCTTTTGAAGTTCTGCATCTAGTGAAGCCGGTGATCTTAAAGCCGGCTGACCATCTGACAATAACTCCGGACGTAAACCTTTATGCTCAGATAAATGTAGAGTTTGATTATCGGGGTTTTCATTATTTTCTAATGGCGTTTTTGGTAAGCCACCAGGCAATGGAGCACTGGGTGGGCGGTTATCCGGAGAAAACACAGCATGAGCTCTTTGATCATGTAGCTCTTCAGTAGTTCTTGCCTGTCTCATTGTTACATGAGCAATTCCATCTCCTGTTAAACCTTGACCATGAAATATTTTAGAGCCTGGCATATTCATTCCAAAAAATGAATCCTTGTCTACATGAACAAGCATCTCACCCATGTCGCCATTGTAAGTTCCATTATAATTAAATGGTTTTTGCATAGTCTTGTAGCCGCCAAAAATAAAGCGATCACCAAACTGTGTATTGGCTAATTTAACAACTTGTGAGTAAATCTCTGCAACCTCAGTTGCCGTTATATTTCGAGTTTTAGCATTGGCTCCTGAGTCACCAGCTTGAGAAATTGCTAAGTCTTTAGCTCTCATGAGCTGTTCGGCAATCTCACCTAAAGAGTGATCACCATAAGATAAAAAAGTTCTGGCATGCTCTAAGTTTCTTTTGTATTGAGTTTTTCCATTTAGTTCTACACGTCCTGCTAAAATTCGACCTGCAGCAACTGGATCATCTGACGGTCTTGCTACTCTTTTTTGTGTGGCTGCTTGCTCTTGCAAAC
The DNA here is from genome assembly GCA_938001965.1 of uncultured Bdellovibrionales bacterium. Lineage (GTDB taxonomy): Bacteria > Bdellovibrionota > Bdellovibrionia > Bdellovibrionales > UBA1609 > JAHDIR01. The sequence goes on from CALLBC010000249.1 coordinate 21,936, forward strand.
GGGCCATACTAGAACGAGCCTTTCGGATATTCCTGTTAGTAGCATTAAAATTCATTTTGTCAGTAATTCTCATTTAAATTTATAACCTTTTTAAGTTCAAAACTGTTTCCATCATTTCATCAGCAGTTCTAATTAATCTTGCTGAAGCATCATAGGCTTTTTGGTATTCAATCATTTTTGCAGCTTCTTCATCTAAGCTCACACCACTTATACTTTCTCTTAACTTTTCCAAATTATTTAAGTTGCTACCTATAGCTTCAATTCCGCCATTTGCTTTAGCGGCAAGGATTCCAACCTCTCCAACCATAGCCCCATAAAAGTCATCTAATGAGCTTGTTCCATCAGCAAAGACCTTTTTATATTGTAACATTGATATAATATTAGCCACTCGGTTATCACCAGGTGAATGAGTTGCTGCTGCCGCTGCAATTCTCCCCACATCTTTTCTGATGTATGGGTTAATATCAATTCCGTTTGAAAAGTTCTCAATACTGTCTGGCATAATGAAAAAGTCACCGCCAGCGCCACTGTATCTATCAAAACCGGCACGGTGAGCTTCATTCACTTCACTGGCAACTGTATAGCCCATAAGATTTACTTTATTCATCAAATCGCCAACCACACCATCTCTTACTGAGATCAAACCACCAAGAGCACCTGAAGTAAACTGATTGGTTACATCGTCAGGTGTTCCTTTTTTAGTTGAGCGATAAAACACTCTCATACTCGGGTTTTTACCTTCTTCATCAGCCACAGTGTTTACAAACAAATCTCTCTGTTGGTAACCAGAAACTAGAACTGCAGTTCTACCAGCTGTGATGGTTACTATTCCTCCATCACCTTCGGCATGAGAAATATTAACTAAGCTACTTAACTTTTTAATTAATAAGTCTCTACGGTCTCTTTCATCATTGGCTTCTCTTGCGTGTAATTCAACCTGTTGGATTTTTTGGTTTAAATCAGCAATCTCTTTAGTAATTTCATTCACTTCACCAATTTTAACTGCAATTTCAAAATCGGCATCTCCAACAATACCACCTAAATTATCATTTAAGTCTTTAAATGACTTAGTCATTTCCCCAGCGGAGTCTTTTACTTGTTGTCTTAATGCAAAGTTCTCTGGGTTATTTGATAACTCTCTCCAAGCATCAAAAAAGTTTCCAATCTTTTTGTGAACACCACTTTCTTGCTGCTCATTCATAACATCCTCAAGTCGACCCATAGCCGCGCCTTGAGCTTTTGCCGTTGCAAGCTTATTCATCTCTCCAGCAATTTGCTTTTCTAAATGTGCATTGTTAACTCTTGTGATGGCACTTGTATAAGCACCTTGACCATACCTTAAACGTAAACCTGAAGGAGGTGAGGATTTAAGCTCAACTCTCTGTCTAGAATACCCTTCTGTATCTTTGTTAGCGACGTTATGACTGACTGTTTGCAGTGCATTTTGGCTGTTCATCATGGATCGTTTTCCGATATCCATGACAGACCAAACTCTCGACATCCTGTCTCGTTCTCCTATGTGCTTAGGTTAACCTAAGCTTCTTTACTAACTAAGCTTCCTGCTCTAGCTGTTTTATACTTTCCAATACTTTTTTTCTTATATGTAGTTTCGTCAGACAATGTATTTTTAATATTATCCATAGCACCAGTAATATTATTTAAGGCTGATTTTACAAGCTCTTCATTAAACTGATTCAACTCCACAACTCTTTTAATTATTAACTCTAAAACACTTTTAACATTCATCATCTTTTCAGCTTCTTTACCTTCAAAATGTTCTGCCAATACATGAAGACGAAGATTGTCTTCACCTTCAACACTTAAAAAGCTTGCTAATTGCTGTGCAATAATTAAACGCTTATTATCTAAAGACTTAATTTTTAATATTAATTCTTCTTTAGTTTTATTGTTTTCATTTAATTGATCTAGCTCAGCTGCAACTAAAATTTCTTTTTCTTTGCGTACTACAGTTAGTAAACTTCTATAGTGTTTAACTATCTCATCTAATGTTTCCATTAAGCTTTTATGCAATTCAAATTTTTGATTCATTCTACTCATAAGCCTTCCTTAGCCCTTTACTTAATTATTCACCAAAAATTAAATGACTATCCACTAAACGATCGGCAACGGCCGCAGAGTCTATTTTGTAAGTTCCATTATCAATCATGTTTTGTAAACGAGCTACTTTTTCAGAGTTAAAGCTTGGTTGAGATGCAATCTCTTTTGCTTTACTCATTTGCTGAGCCCTTTCAGACAAGTTAACCTTTGTGGAAGACTTATTAAGAGAACCAGCTTGATTACCCATTTTATTTTTAGCTAATGTATTTAGCTTACTACTACTGGATTTGTTTGTACTTAAGTGCGCCATATTCTTAAGGTTTGGGTTCTTTACTTTCATGTTTCCTCCCGGTCTGGTAGTACTTCTAAGTGTATCATATTTAGACTGATTTTTTCAATAAAAGCCTTATTTAATAAGGTTCCTAAGACATTCTTGGCCTTCAGCCTAAAGACCTTTGCCCATGTCCAGCAAGCCACAACTTAACTCCTAGACCTACGTCCTCTTGTTTAATAACATTTCTGTAAAAATTAAGTAAATAACTTCCAATAAAGGGGCTTATTCAGTTTTGATATATTACCTATTGGGTCTCCTGGTTCTACTCTATTGCCAGGCATTAAATTTTTTGTAACTTCGCCATCAAAACTAATTATGGAAGAAAGCTTCATGTCATGTTCTATTTCAACTACTTTTTGGTTGTCTTGGCTAAAAACATTCTTAACCATTCCTCCCCAAGGAGCTGTTGCCATTTTGTTATCAAATGCTTTTGTATCAAATATAAAACTTAAATCTTTGTCATTTGCATTTTGTTTAACTGGCATCATTTTATCGGGTTCAACGTTATTTTTTAAAAATCGCTCTTGGTTTATTGGTATTGGCCCCGATGGCTTTTGAATATTTTTATTTTTAAAATGACGATTTTTAATTTGTTCAAATATTAACTGAGATAATCCAATGCCACCAGTTTCTCCCCAGTTCTCTGCATACTGATTATCTAATTGATTTTGATATATTTTTTCAGCATAACCGGGCTTAGACATTTCACTGTAGTTAACAGTGCTACGCATGGCTTTCACCATCTCTCTTAGAAATTGTTTCTCATACATTTTTGAAGCATCACGAAGCTTTGCATCTATTTTAGCCTGAGTTTTTACCTCAGGTTTTAGAGAGAATCCTTGTTTAACCTTGAAACCTTTCATAATAAAAAAAAATGGGGTTGATGAGCTTAAGATGTTTGTACATCCTTGTACTTACTGCAAAATTCAGCCATATAATGGTTTTTTCTCCGGAGTTTCCTGCTAAGAAAATTTCTGGATCTCTTGAACCTTCCTTGGTCTACGTCTTTAGCTCATCGCCCCCCGGCCGAATCAAAGACTCGACCAACTATTATAATACCCTTAAATCATTTAAAATTGTTTAAATTATTACCAAATCCCTTCAAAACTTGACCTTACTCATAGTATAACTAGATCACCTTGTAGTGCTCCAGCTGCCTTTATGTTCTGTAAAATCGTAATTAAATCACTGGGAGTGACCCCTAGCTTGTTCATGGCCTTTACAACGTCGCCAACTTTACTACCTTTGTCTAAGTGATAAACTCTATGCTCTTCTAGTTTTAATTTTTTGCCACCAGCACTGGCCAAAGCCCTGCCCTTTGGTCTTTCAGGCTCAACTTTAATACTCAAATCCCCATGACTGATGACAATCGGTGAAATTTCAACTCCATCACCCATTACCACGGTCCCGGTTTTTTCATTAATAATGACCTTTGCTTTTATATCTGGGTAAACTTGCACACGCTCAACAGTGGCTAATAGTTCAACTCCTTTATTCTCATAATTAGGAGGAGCAACAATATCTATCGTTGATGCATCTAATGCCGTAGCATACTTCCCACCCAACTCTAAATTTATACTTTTTACTATTCTTGCTGATGTTGTAAAGTCAGGATTATTTAATGTTAATCTATAGAGCTTACGTTTCGTAAAATCATCTCCTACATCACGCTCTATTAAACCACCATTTGGAACTCTTCCAACCGTTTCAATGATTGATTTACCATTTGCACCAATAATTACAGCCCCTTGAGCTACAGCATAAACTTTTTGGTCAGCTCCCCTGAGTGGTGCTTGCACTAAAGTTCCACCTTTTAAACTCTTTGCTCCACCTATGGCATTTACAACAATATCAATTTTGTTTCCTGATTTAGCAAATGCTGGTAAATCAGCTGTTAAAATTACAGCTGCTATATTTTTACTTTCCATTTCATTTATACCAGTTAGATCAACACCTAACTTTGTTAACATTCTTTTAGTAGAATTTTGAGTGTATTTGGTTGAGCCATCACCCGTCCCGTTTAATCCAACCACTAAACCGTAACCAACTAACTGATTACTCCTAACTCCTCTAATATTTGCCACATCTTTAATTCTTGCTGCACTAGCATCAACACTTACAGCTATAACAACCATTAACAAATATAAAAACTTCATATACCTCATCATAATTCTTTACCTTTTCTTAAAGTACTAACAATATCAAAATTTGCTTCAATTAACTTCGAAGAATTAACAGCTTCACCAACAATATCTTCTGCCCTAGCAACCCCAGTGATTATAACTCTGTACTCTTTATCACCAATTAAGAACCCTTTACTGCCTTCAACTCTATAATTTCCGTTAAATAATCTTTCTCTAATTCTTGTAGCAACTTTTTTAATATTAAACTTAAAGTCTTCTAGGCTATTTTTTTCTTTTTCACCTTCTGGTTTTTTATTAGCGATATCACTGGCAGGCTGACGACCTTCATTATCTTTATCTTCGCGCTCTTTCATCATTGCCATACGTCTATCAGCTTGTTTTTGTTCAAACTCTATACGTCGTTGCTCTAGCCTTTTTAATAAGTAAGCAATAGTTTCAACTTTTTGCTCTAACTCTTTTTTAGGTTCACCATCAATATCAATGCTTACTAAATCACCAATCATTCTTAAATTATTCTGAGCAAATAAATAGCTGCCTTGCCCTTGCATAACCCACAACGAACCAGCCTCTTGCTGCAACTTAGCATCTCTACTCAAGCTTTCTCTTGTTGTTCTTTTGTATTTTCGTTCTGGAGCATTAATATAGTTTGGAGTAGAAGAGTATTTTTTTTCTGCTTCAGGCATTGGGCTAGCATAAGTCACCTCTTCTTCTTTTGGAGGAGATGCACAAGCACAAAGTGCTGCAACTATAGTAAATAAGAATAACTTTTTAAAAACATCAATCATTGTACTAACACCTCGCCTTTTTCAGAAACAATCCCTGCAATTCTTTTATTACTCTTTAAATTTTTTACCCAGGCTGACTGCCCCACTTTCCCTACAGAGTCTGATATGGCAGTGGTTACAATTTTAAGACCACCTTCTAAGTAAACTAGCCTTACCGACTCACCTCTTCTAAATGCAATCTTATCTGAAAGGTTTGCCGGCTTTATTATATCACCTCTCATTAAATAGATATTTGTAACTTTATTATTTACTTTATCAAAAGTTGTAATTGCCCCTCTAGTTCTTTCAATACTTCTAAATTCAGACACTAGTGGTACTGAGTTTATAAACTCACCTTTTTGAACATTTCTAGTAACAACAAGAACTGGCTTCCTGGTTGTTGCTTGGCCAGTCACCCATATAGATGCGGGATTTTTTACATTGGGGTAAATAATCTGTGATGAAAACCTTCCCTTTGGTAAGCTTGAACTAGCTTGCACAAACCATGGCTCGCCCTTGTATTCAGAACTTAATTCTGGCAGCACAACACTATCAACTACAAACTTACAACCAGCACACTTACCAGACCAACTTCTTTTTAAAGACTCCACAATAACTCTGGTATTTATATTATAACCAACATGTGTAATTTTTAACTCACTTGGGATTACAAAGTTTACTTTGCTTAACACCTTATGAGATTTTTTTATTTCTCTTAACCTCTTAACTATAGCAACTCTATCCATTGCAATAGTCTCTTCTTTTTTTATATTAATGAATTTAATGTCAGACATTCTTTCTGACAATTCGCCAATATTTGCATTTGGCTCGATAATATTATTGAGCTTAATATGAACAGTGGGTTGCCCACCTACAACAATACTTTTTTTCAAATTAATGTTTACAGCCCATGAGCTAACCGAAAATAAAAAAATCAAAGATGCTAATAAATATTTCAATGTTACCTCAAACCATTCACATACTGTAACATTTGATCAGAGGCTTGGATAACCTTTGAGTTTGACTCATAAGCTCTTTGCGCAGTGATCATATTTACCATTTCATCAACGATATTTACATTACTTTGCTCTAATTGACCTTGAGCAATCATACCCATTTGATTTTGCCCAGGAGTACCGACCTGAGGCTTTCCGCTAGAAGAGGATGGTATAAATAAATTTTTACCAATACTTTTTAAACCGGCAGGGTTTACAAACGTGGCCAATTCAATTTGGCCAATCGTTTGCACTTCGTTATCATAACCCTGTTTTACTCTTACTGTACCATTTCCATCAAATTCAATAAGCGTAGTATTGTTCGGAACTGAAACGCCAGGCATTAACACATGACCGTTACTATCTTTTACAACACCATCACCATCTTTTTTAAAAGAACCATCTCGAGTATAACCAATTTCACCGTTCGGGAGCTGAACCATGAAAAACCCTTTACCTTGAATTTCTAGATCAAAAGGCGCTTGCGTTAACTTTGTTGACCCCTGCATATAATCTCTTGCTATTGCATTGGTTTTAACACCTAAACCCACCTGCACACCAGTTGGCGACCTTGATAAGTTTCCTGTTGTTGCTCCAGGCTCTTTATGAGTTTGATATATTAAGTCTTCAAACTCTGCTCTTGATTTTTTAAAACCAGTGGTTGAAACGTTAGCCATATTATGTGCTATTGTGTCCATATTGGTTTGTTGAGCTTTCATACCCGTTGCTGCAGTATTTAATGATTTAATCATTTATATTCTCCCCTATTTAAACTTTTGGAACATCGTTAACTAGTTTACCGTTTATTTGGTCAAAGGCCTTTATAATATCTTGTGTACTCTCGAACACTCGTGTTGCTGAAATCATATTAGTCATCTCGTCGACAATATTTACATTAGATCTTTCTATATAACCTTGATGTGTTTCTGTATTTGTAGCTCTTGTAAGTAACGGATCCATATCCTTTTTAATTCTAAAACGATTAGCCCCCTCTTTTGCTAGGGCATCAAAGTTTCCAGCTTCAAACATTGATATTTTTCCGCGGGCAACACCATCGGAGAACACCTCTCCCATGTACGAAACGGTAACTCCTTTATCACCAACTTGAATTTTTCTTTGATCGGGAGGTAAGGCCTCTTCATCTTGTTGTTGTAAAACATAGTGTCCATCTTTAGTAACTAAGAAACCATCAACATCACGCTTTAAAGCACCGTTACGGGTATATCTAACCCCTGCTGAAGTTAAGATCTCCATAAACCCCTTACCTTCTAAACCTAAATCTAAAGGGTTATTGGTGTTTTGAAGTGCACCTTGCTCAATATTTGTATAAGTGGAATTTGCATCAACATAGCTTCGATCATAAGCCCTAATATCATAAAAACTTTCTTCACTGGCTGGAAACTGGTGAAACTGAATACTATTGTCAGTTTTTTCTAAATCAGTTAAGTACTCATTGAATACTTGTTTGTTCGCTTTAAAACCAGTTGTGTTTGCGTTAGCAATATTGTTGGCTATTGTATCTAGCCTTTTGCTCTGGGCAATCGCACCAGTTAATGCTGTATATATTCCTTTTCCACTCATATAAAAATTCTCCCTTACCCTTACTACAGCAATGTGCATGCCATAAATTCTAGACTTAAGAACAATTTAAATAAATTACGTTAAACACCTCTAAAGTTTTACGAAATGTCTGTCGATGCTTGCTTTTGATTAGTATTCAAATCATATTAAAACTTTCGACTAGTCAAAAAGTTCCCAGACAATTATAAGATACGTCAGTATAACAACACCTACCTATCACTCTACTTTTATAAGATTAAATATATTTTGTTTGCTAGATTAATAAGTCTAGCTGATAATAAGTGTGGTATAATAAATACACACTTAGCCAAGAGGTTGATTATGAAATTTTTAATACTAATAACTGTAATCTTAACTTTAAGTTTTCCTACTTTTGCTAAGCGACCAAATAAAAAAAATAATGAGCACCTAAAAGCTCATCGTGAAAAAATGATTGATAAACGCAACAAAATGAAAGAGCATCGTGAAAAATTAAAAGCTAAACCCATTGCTATTGATGACCGAAACAGAGAAACTAACTCTCAAACAGCAAGTGATAGCAGTAAATCTCCTAACGACTAAAAAGTTTTTCATACTCTCATTTTTTTAAATTAAAATTATTTACGGTCCTCTCGACTAGCTTAGTAGTTCTAGCCTTCACATTAGTAGTTCAATAATATCTAATAACTTCTACAAGGAGGAAATTATGAAAATTATATTAATTTTAGTATTGAGCTTTGGGCTATCTGGAGCTGGTTTTGCCAAAAAACCTTCATGGGCAGGAAAAGGAAAAAGTGCAAAAAAAATGAAAGAAGCCAAAGAGAAATACAAAGATGAAGCAGAGGATGCTAGTGAAGATATAAGTGAAAAAAAAGATAAGTATCGCAAAAAAATGAAAAAACACAAAAAAAATAAACATGAAAATAAAAAAAGAGATGATGACGATCATGACCATGATGATGAGTACGAAGAAAAGTCTCACAAAAAAATGAAGAAACACAAAGATAAGCACAAGAATAAAGACGACGATCACGACGATGACCATGCCGAAAATAGTAAAAGCTCTGAAAAGCGATATGGCGAGAAAGGAAAACATCCACAAGAAGAAAAAATGAGAGAAAAACACTCAAAAAAGAAGAAAGGTTTTTGGTCAAGATTTTTTGGTGGAGACTAAATAATGAACAGATAAAATCTTTAATCGCTTGGACCTATCAAGCTAATGCCTAAAGTCTGACCTAATGCTGACTTTAGGCTTATTTTCTTAGCAGGACCTTAGTCAATTTTATCTGCTTAAAGTCAGTCTAGTGTTAATTAGTATATTTCACATACACTAAACTCCCACAAGGACCTAAACTCCTTTGTTATGAAGCCTCTTGTTCTTTTTG
>CALLBC010000250.1 GCA_938001965.1 uncultured Bdellovibrionales bacterium
AGCCCTGTATGCACAAAGTGCATGTAAGGGCGATATACAAAAGTTTTCGACTTATAGCGCTTCGTCCCTATTGGACGATGCGATATTGGTCGAAGTTCCATATGTATGCACAAAGTGCATGTAAGGGCGATATACAAAAGTTTTCGACTTATAGCGCTTCGTCCCTATTGGACGATGCGATATTGGTCGAAGTTCCATATGTATGCACAAAGTGCAATTAAAAATAAGTATGAAATTGAACAAAGTAACTTGTAGTATCAGCATCAATTGCTGAGGATTCATTGTAGTCTGAAGTTAGATTTTTATACATTAAATCTAACTTCATCCCAGAAAATAGATAGCTACGAAGTCCGAGAGTGTATTCAGTAGCATTGCCGGGCGTTCCTTTGATGGTTGTATTGGCATTGGAAGTTGTGAAGGTGAAATAGTTTTCTCTCCATAAGCGAGTCTTAGTATCTATGTAAGTAATTGTGCCAGCAGTTTCATTTGGGTCGAGAACACTCCATCTTAGAAGTTCAATATTTCCGACAAAGCGTTTAAATTTTAATCCCCCACTTAATGAGTACATACTGCGCTCAAGGCCACTTTCAGTTTCTGTGCTCCAGTAAGAAACTTTTCCACTTAAGCCTAAAGTGATAAAGCGTGCACTAGCATTTATGTTAAAGCCACTTTCATTATTAAAACGATGATTGCTGGTGGAGTTTTCTCTGGTTCCAACACGGACAAAATCTCCATCTGATTCTTTTTTAAATATATAATGGGCATTTATGAACGGCACATTTGGGTTAGTTCCGATTCCAATAGAGTTATAACTAGAGTTTTGGTCCATGCCGGTTATTGTTGCTTTAAGGTCTGTATGATCGGGGGTATAGAGTCCAAAATCTGGCCTATAAATACCTGCCATGAGCCAAGTATTATACATCCAGTTATCAGTTAAGACATAAGCAGATCGAATTTTTGATATTTTAAAAGAATCTAAGACGCCAGTGTCACTGCCAGGAAAAGCAGAGAAACGATTTTCAAAAACAATTGATAGGTGCTCTTCAGTTGGTTTGAACCTTAATCCGAGGTCAACGTTCATTAGTAAATTCATGTCTCGAGTATTATTATTGCCTGGAACATGGTTGTTTGTAACTTTACCATAAAAATATCTTAGATCTGCTCCGCCAGTAAGGGTCTTGGTTCTCTCTAGCCTATATGGGTCACCAGCTGGTACACGTGATAAAAATTGCCTTAATGATTTAGCATTAATCTCTTTCCAGTCGCGGTTAGAAAATTGATCATAATACTTTTCACGATGGTCTAGGGAAGTGGTTGTATACATTTTTGCAAGCTTCCCTTTTTTAACTAATTTAATTTTTTTCTTGTTACGATTTTTTTTCTGTTTGTTATTATATTTTAAAGTTTTACTTTTTAGCATATAGCCTTGAGCAAAGTCCGGTGCCGGCGCAAGTTTATCAAATTTATTTTTTTTCATGTGAAATGTTTTCAGCCACCGTTGCTGCGTCCATTTGCCGTATTCATTTCTTAGGCCACCTCCATTTGGGTTTACATGACATCCTTGGCATGAAAGTGTGCAGCGCCTTCGTTTTGGAGGTAAGTTCAGTCGACCAGGAGCATGGCAGCCGGCGCAATTTTGAGCAAAGCGGTTTGCTAACCAGGGCTCAGATATTACAAAACTAGCTGTAAATAATGAGGTTATAAAAATAAAAAAAACTATTAAAATTCGCATGTTGTAGCTCTCTGGGTCAGTTGGGATAATTTTAGTAAAGCAGGGGCTAGTTGTCTATTATTGATACAAGACTAGACTATTCTTTGTACCTAAGTAGGCCTTTTGTCTAGAGGAGCACTAAATATTTCAAAAAAACCATAAAAAAACCGATACATAGGGGTGATGAACAGCATAAAAAATAAATTAAAAATATTGAGGTCTTTGCGGAAAGGTTTGATATATTTTTGTATTTTTTTACTATCTCAATCTTGTGATAAAAAAGAAGGATCTTTTTTAACAGAATTAGACTTTTCAAACTTAATCGCAATTGCCAGTGGTAACGGCTCAAACCGATCAGTATCACTTTATGATATAAACGGGAATTTAATCAAAGTTATGGGTAACTTTCGAACAACGGGTGGAGTTCCAAGGGGCTTGGTTTACGTTGGTGATCAAACTTTTTTAGTGGCACAAGATAATGCTGATAAAATTGACTATTTAGGATTTGATCAATCTAAAAGTGCATTCCATGGTTCGAATTATTACTCTGGGACTATCTATGACCTTGTTAAAGATAGTCGCGGTAATGTTTATTCAACAGAATCTAATCGCATAGAAAAATTTAGCCCTACAGGTGATCGTCTTCCGCTTTCAACGGGCAACTCATTTATTCATAATGCCATTGGTGCATGTTCAATAAGTGGAGCACGTGAATTGTTTATGACTGAAGATGATTTGTTAATTGTGGCAAGTTATTCTAACGGTAGAATCGTTGTCTTCGATGTTTCAACAGATACGCCCGCATGTGTAACATCAGTTTCTGTGGGAACAACTGTGTATGGAGTGTTGCTGCATAGTAACGGCAGTTTATATTTTACGAGATGGTCAAATGATTCTATTTATCGAGCAAATCCAGATGGAAGTGGAGCCACAGTTATTTGGAGCTCTAATACTGCCATTTTAAATAACCCAGCTTCATTAGCCGAAATGCCTGATGGATCAATTCTAGTTGGCTCATACTCTCGTCATACTGTTGAAAAAATTGATGAAGATGGAAATAGGATAGGAAGTGTTCCATTTATCTCAGATGGGCAAACACTATCGGTGGCAGACATTCTTGTCATTGGAGAAGATGAAGAGTGAGTTTTGTTAAGCTAATAATTAGTTTATTAATTCTCTTTTTAAGTTTAAACACATATGCAATGACTCCTTGGGATCATATAGAAATTGGAATTGGTTATGTAGAGTCAGAACTTGAAAATATTGATAATGATAACTTATTTAACTATGGCGGACAGAATTACAGCTTAGCATATAATCGTTTATGGAAATCTAAAAAAAATCTTCATTACTATTATGGTTTAAATATTCAATACACGAGCTTAAGTAATAATGCTGATAATAATGTAATGTCTGAAAAAGCATCTCACCTTGCGCCGGGAATTCACTTTAAAACTTATATTAATAATTTGTTTTTAAATGTTGGTTATAATTTTACTATGGCAGAGCATGAAGGTTCTGGCTTGAGAACTACAAACTTAGATTTTGATATACATAAGTTAAACTTAAAAGTGGGCTATGATTACCCGCTAACAAATAATCTATACTTAATGGGTTCTTACAATTTTGGCTATGGAATAACTGGCGGTTTGGATGATGAGCACATTTATATTGATCATGTGTTTTCATTGAATCTAGTTATTAAGGTTGGTGATAATCCTGAGGATAATGTTGGTTCAGGCTCATCTAGCGGCAAAGGTTCATCTACAAGTAGGCGTAATTTTGAGAGTATTAAAGTGGACAAAAGAAACAACTTATATGATTTTTTTATAATTACAGATTAGGAATTAGTATTGGGATATAAGTACATATATTTAGTAAGACACGGCCAGTATAATATGGATAAGGCCAGTGAAACTTATGGATCTCTAACTAAGCTTGGTCATTATCAAGCAGTATGTGCCGCGAAAAGATTAGCGGAATACCCAGTAACAGCTATTCATAGTAGTTCTTTAAATAGAGCCAAAGAAACAGCTCTTTCAATTGTTGAAAAATTTTCGGGCATAAGTCTTAAGAGCCATCATTTACTCAAAGAGGGATTGCCCTATGTGCCCAATGTAATTATTAAAGAGCGTCGCCTTGATAAGTACGCCATTAAACATGACAAAGAAAGAATGGAAAAAGCTTTTAATGGCTTTTTTACACCTCACAAAATTGAGGGCGACAAACACGAGGTGTTAGTATGTCATGGAAATATTATTCGATTTTTCCTTTGCAAAGCTTTAGATGTTCCAATTGAAGCATGGACTAAATTTGAAATTTTCGAATGTAGTATTTCAGTTATAAAAATAAAACCAGATGGACGATGTTTGGTTCAGAGCTTTGCTGAAGTTGGCCATATACCTCTAGAAAAGCGTTCAATTCTGTAATTTATAAAATTTCACGCAGACCTTAGTCTGGCATTGTTATTTTGGTTTAAATCTAAAATATACAGATGTATATTTAGGCAATGAGAAGATTGAAATTATTTGCAATGATTGCCCTAAGTGTCCTACTGATTCCCAGCTTAGGTTTTTCTCAAAACATTAACGCTGAAACAGTTATTAAAACATTGCCTGCAATTGCAAATGCTTTAACTAAAGGTGAGTCTAAAGATAAAAAGACTAAAGAAGTAAAAAAAATTAAACACCCAAGGTTAATAGATAAATATAAAATTAATGATTGTGTAAAATATACTTGCGAAAAGCTAGGAACTTTTGGTTGCGACTCTGAAGGTGAGTTGGAGCGAGTGAAAAAAATGTGCTTTGAAGTTAAGGACTTGGGCTGTATTAGATTTATTTGTGATAAATTAGGAGCTTTTGGTTGCGATTCCATTTTTAGTTTAGAGGGTATAATAAACTCGTGTAGAGATGTGAAAGAGGCCTCGTGTATGAAGTTTGCTTGTAATCAGTTGGGTTCTTTTGATTGCGATTCTAATTATGAGCTAGCTGAAGTGGCTTTTGCCTGTAAGGGTGCTGACACCTCATGTTTAGTTAAGTCCTGTGAAGCTCGGGGGTCATTTGCTTGTGACAGTGTTGGTGAAATTAAATTTGAAGCAGATGAATGTAAGCGAAAAATAAAAAATAATTAATTTCGAAGAGAGGCGCGATGTTTTTTTCTTGCGTCTTTAAATTTCTTTTTCTTATTTGCAGGAATATTTTCAAAGGCAGTGGTGTAAGCTGTTGGGCTTAGTTGTACTGCATGTTTAGTCACGTAGCTCCAGCCGTTTTTAGGATATGCTTTAATGACTTCCCTTAGCGTCCAACCAACTGCTTTTTGCAAATAATAATGATCTTTATTAATATGCGGATCAACTAATTGGATTACTTTTTTATAGGGGAGTAATGTTCTTTTAGGATTGTAATAATAAAGTAAGCTAAGCATGGCCATACGATTTTTCCAAGGTGACTTCTGCTTAGACCACTTGAGTAGGTGAGGGTAAACCATATCTGGTTTTGCCGACAAGCAGTCACAATACAGACCACTGATCATATCTCCATGCACCCAGTTTTCTATATGAGGAATCCAAGTTTTTAGTAGCGGCCAATATTGTTCAATGGGATGAGTTTTTTTATTTTGAAATTGTTTGAAATAATCAATAGCAAGGCTACCCATATCTAGGTGCTCAGTATTTTTAAATATGTAAGACCATATTTTTGCAATTTCCATTTTACTTTTAGATGAAAAAGAAAATTCATTTTTAAGTAATGCTTTAAGATCTTTACGTTTGATGTTGTACATTTTGTATTTAGTTCCACGAAACCATTTTTCTTGAGCTTCTTTTTCTGCTTTTTTAGAAACAGGAGTGCCCGAAGCGAGAAAGCTTTTAGTCACTTCTTTTAAATACTTATTGTAATTGGATGAGGACATTTATTAGCCGTTTATTGGAATAAATAGATTGGCTCAGGTGGAGGGACTCGAACCCCCGACAAGGTGATTAACAGTCACCTGCTCTACCAACTGAGCTACACCTGAACGAAGTACTATAGTTAGATATTTTGCTTAAATATGTCAATCTTACTTTATGAAATTCACAGAAAAACTAGGCCATAACAAGGTGTTATTTAATAAGTTTTTTAAGGTCTTTAATGGCATTTTCTAAGTTTTTAGACTCAAAGTACTTAGTTTGCCACTTATAAACATTAAATTTTGAGCTTTTTTTGAAGGAAGCTTCAACGCCATTAACGAACTGAATTCCAAGTTGGTTACTATAAATGGCTTGTTTTGGTCGATTTTTCAAAAACTTCACGTTTAGGCGGCAATAGTTGCTAAACCACTTTTCCATGGCAATGGTGTCCACTCTTTTTTCTTGGGCTCCAACTTTCACATGCCAACTCTTGCCCTTTTGAAACAGAGAGACACTATCATCAATGATCACCTTTTCAGCTCTTGTGTCGCACCAAGTTAAATAATCATTACTTTTATTCTTCATTCCAAAAATTGAAGTTACCGATTGAGGTAGGCCATCATGGTTAAGTGAATACATAGTGTATCCAACTAAAAAGAGGCCAAGGATCAAAAAATTTAATTTTACTAAAATATTTAGATTCAAAATAAATCCTTGGAGAAAAAAATGGCACGCCCGGAAGGAGTCGAACCTCCGACCACTTGATTCGTAGTCAAGTACTCTATCCAGCTGAGCTACGAGCGCACACTAGGCACTTTGTATTCATAAATAGATGATAAATCAACTGTTCTTGTAAGGGGTTAGACAATTTTTTATTAGTTCAGTAGTATGGGCTCAATTACAGGAGAATTTCGCTGATGGATTTAAAAAATATATGGAAATCTAATCTACAAGAAGCTCATGAGCTATTAGATAAGTGTTTAAATAATGAGGACTTTTTGGGAACAGTTGAGGGGTTTTCCAATGAGTTAATCAGTTGTTTTAAATCTGGCGGAAATTTACTGGTGTGCGGAAATGGTGGCAGTCACTGTGATGCGTTACATTTTTCTGAAGAGTTAACAGGTAGGTACAGAAAGGACCGCGCTCCTTTGGGCGCTATTGCTTTGGGAGAGGCCAGCCATACAACTTGCGTGTCCAATGACTATGGTTTTGAGCATATTTTTTCAAGGCAAGTAGAGGGGCTTGGAAGGCCAAATGATGTTTTTGTTGGAATCACCACAAGTGGAAACTCACAGAATGTGTTAAATGGGGTAATAGCTGCTAAGAAAGTTGGAATGAAGAGCATTGCTCTAACTGGTAAGACAGGTGGGAAAATTAAAGAATTAGCAGACCTATCCATTATTGTGCCCTCAGATGTTACAGATAGAATTCAAGAGATTCACATAAAAATTATTCATACAGTCATTCAGTCTGTAGAAAGGTCTCTGTTTCCAGAAAATTACCAATAAAAATTGATTAACATTGGCCTTTGTGGCAGATTCTTCACTTAGTAATTAATATTTCAGCTTTATTATTACTTCTTGCGGAGAAGTGGGTGAGTGGCTGAAACCAGTTCCCTGCTAAGGAACCGTACGGGAAACTGTACCGAGAGTTCGAATCTCTCCTTCTCCGCCACTTTTTCTAACTACCTTTAATCTAAAACTATTCTACAATTTTTAATTTTGACTGGAAACTTTCTGGAAACTCTTCTTCAGAAGATGCACTAAATTGTATTGTATTAACAGCTTTAACTAAATATCCAGGGCTGAGGTGCGCATATTTTTGTGTCATATCGATTTTAGTATGTCCTAGTATTCTTTGTAAATCATAGATGTTACCATTGTTCATCATGAAGTGTGATGCGTAAGTGTGTCGAAGGTCATGAAAGCGTACAGTTTTAATTCCAGCACGCTGGAGAGCCTTTTTAAATACTCTATTTGATATATGGCTTGGGTCGAATGGTCGCCCATTTTTGTTAACAACAACAAATTTAGAGTTTGCTTTATTGGCCTTTAAAGTACCAAAAAACTCTATTAATGTATCATTTAGAGGGATAAAACGTATTTGGTTAGTTTTTGTCCTTTCACTTAATCCGCTTTTACTCATTGTTCTTTTAATGTGGATGATACCAGTTTTAAAATCAATTGCATCCCAACATAGCCCACAAATTTCACCTGAGCGAAGACCTGTATTAAGAGCAATCAATAATAACGCATACACAGAGCCTTCGTCTTTATTTCTGTCTAAGAGACTTTTTATTTCTAATTTATTTAAGAAATTAAATCCTTTTTCAGAAACCTTGAGGTTTTCGATGCGGTTAAATGGTGATTTGGTTATCCAACCTTCGGTAACACAAAAGTTCAAGACCATTTTTAATACTAATACATGTCGATTAATAGTTTTAGGATCAAGGTTGGCTTCTTTTAATAACTTAATAAATATGTCGCCATGTATTTCTTTTAAATTACACAGAAGTTCTTCGCCTAAATATCTATTAATATATTTAGTTACTGAAGTGTTATAGCTTGTTACAGTTGAGTTTGCTTTAAATCCAATGATTTTCCTTCGTAACCATTCGTCGCAAGCCTCATTAAGTGTTTTGTTCAGTCCTAAGTTTAAAAAAGGTTGCGATACATTTTTTGAAAACTCAGCAAGTTTGGTTTTCTCCCAATTAATCGCATCAATTTTTTTCTTAAAGCATTTGCTAATGATTCGCCCAGAAATGGTTTTTATTCTTGCCTGATATGATCCAGACAAAACTTTATTTATACTCATTATAACCTCCTTTTTTGGAGATCTCCTCGCCTTCTCATTTCTTGTTCAATTTTCAGAGAGCTATCTTTTGTCGGTTGTGTTACTTGCTTTATCTTGGAAGACTTCTTAGTTGTTTGCTCAAGGTGCTCTAAGACCTTTTTATAGTCAAACCTTAAGTGTTTCCCGGCTTTTATATAAGGAATTTTTTCAAGACTTACCCAGTAATAAATAGTTTTTTTAGATATAGATAGGTTGTCCGATAAGTCGGAAATTGTAAATAACTTCACCTTTTGTTACCTAGTTTCCATATTGTATAAGTGAGGATTAACTTCAAAGTGATCGCTGGGTCGGTGTGGAACTTTGTCTTGCTCTTTTCGACGAATGTAATTGTGGTCCGTTAAAAGTTGTAAAGCTGGGTTTAAAAATGCAACTTTTGGAAATCTAGTTTGAAGAGAGTTGTGACACTTTCGTTTAGTGAACTGTTTTAATTCTTTTTTCTTTATCCAATTCAATATGTATAAAGCATTTTCTCTGTTTGGGTCTGCATCAATTAAATTAAAAGTTCTTAAAGCTTGTTTTTCAAGATAATGACTGAAAGCTTCAGCTCTAAGCATGCTTTCTGAGCTAACAGTTAAATTCATAGATGTTTTTTCTGAGTTTGTAATTAGCTCAAAGATAGCAGCGATTCTTGCAACTTTAGCAGAGAATTTTGAACCCCAGTCTTTTATAAAGTAAAGAGAGTTACCTTCCCTCATCTTACGCTCTATATCCTGACTAACTTGGTACATAATCTTAGAGGCATCTTTGTCGAATGAAATAATACGTTCTTTTTTTTCAATTTCATTTTTAGGAATTTTTATTTCTAATAATTTAGATATAAGTTCTTCATAATTTTTTTTAGTAGTTTTAGATGGTGGTGTTTTATTTCCGACCCGATAACCAATTTTTGAATCAGGAAGTGTATATAGAAATCGACCAATAGCACCTTTGTTTCTGAATTCAGGTTTTGATGATAACGATTGCAACACAAATGGTTGTGGGCAAATCAGAGTTGTTAAATATGGTTCTTTAAGTAAAATCGGTGTTGAAGCCTTTGATTGTCTGTCTACTCTACACGTAGAGCCATCATAAGCTTTTAAAAATAAGTCTAGATTTGCTAAGCCCTTATTGTATCGTCCTGAAATGTTATCAAGAAAACCTCCCTCATCTGAAATGATACTAAGAACTTCATTTTGTTCGAACATTATTGATGCCATTCTTTCTGGTGTTATATCTGAAGCTATAATTCTTGGTATTGTTGGAATATTTGTTAAATTTAGTTGTAAATTTTCAACCTCTGCCTCAGCGATGAGTTGATCTTTACCTTTTTTAAAGCCTGACCTATAGGCTTTTATCTTTGCTTCCTCATTTTCTCTTTTAACTTTAGCTTTTTGAATTAAAGGACCAAAGTGATCGGCCTGTCTTTTCTCCCAGGCCTCGATAGGAGCAACTGCAGCCTTTAGAGCACTTGTTTTCCTGTTTCCAGTCTCTAGGAGTGCCATAAGATATAAGTTTAATGATTCTAGGTGTCCAGGAACTGGTTCGGTCCAGAATTTACCAGTTATAGAAGCGCTTACAGCTCCTAATGTACAAAAACCACTCAGAGCTGGTGGAGTTTCAGAGTAATCGGAGAACTCTTTTATAAAACTACAAAGAGGCTCGGGAAATAAATTTGGGTCAAATATTGCAGTTTCATATAAATTAAAAGAAATAGGGCTTTCCCATGTGTTGTGGTCATCTTGAAAATCAGAATATTTGTATGGTTCATCCCGATTATAGATATATTCTATAGCGTCTAAATCCTCTTTTGATAAAGAGCCTTCGAAGTTGTAGCTGCATGGTTCTATTTCTTCAATTGTTTCTGCTTTTGAATACCCACACCTTTTAAAGTCAGAGACAGCTTTTGCAAACACAGCATGCCACCCGTCTTCAGTTCCATTTTGCACAAAGTCCAAAGTAGATGGGTGGAGCTGTGTTTTATTATATCTTTGGCTAGTTTTCTTTTTGTTATCATTTTTTATAAAATTTTTTACAGGAAAGTTGCTCCCATTTAATGTTAAAACTTTTTTTACAGAAGGAAAGTAAAAGCGAGAATTGTCTTTGCATGCTTTGTCGATAAAAGGCCATTTGTTTTCAGCAAACTTCCAAGTCTGAATGTAATCGTTAGAATTAGTTATGGTTTTTTCCAATGGTATGATGACTCTAAATCGGTCGCAGGCAGGTTTTTCATTACTCTTGCCTTTGTTCTTTATTTTTTGGTGATTTCTTGTTGTAAAAAAAACGGCCTTATACCCTTTGAACTTGTCTTTAGCAGCTTCTATTGTGCAAGAATCGTCGATGTCTAATGCGAGATAGTCGCATGATTTAAAGTTACTTTTTTTACGCCACATACCCATTTTATTATTTTCTTTTTTATTTTCTGTATTGTTAAATAAGCTAGGAGACCAAGAAGAATTGCAGACGTATTTTTCAAGGTCATCAAACTCACAATGTACTATTTCAGAAACTTCAGCAGTTGAGTATGGGCTATTGTTTGGATATATTGATATATTCATATTTATTCATGGGCGATTAATAGCCTATGCCTCCTTTAAAATACTCGTTCTGTGCTTTGTCTAAAAACTTTATGATTTTCTCCATGTCTCTGTCTGAGAGTTGATAAAGTTCATTTTCATGTCGATGTAGATGATAACGACTTATGTTTGTTTTATTTGCTAGTTTTTCTTGTGAAATTTGTAATTTGCTTCGAGTTTGTTTTAATTGTTTGCCAGTTAAATATTTTTTCATTTACAGCCTCCGTTGTTGCGAAAACATTTATGTGTTGGTAGTAAATAGTTCAACTAACAAAAAGGACAAAAAAGTGGTAAAAACGTTTAAGTTAAAGCCGGGCGAACATCATCAAGTCTTTAAGTCTCCGTTATCAGATACATTTTTCTTTATTGATTGGGTAAGTATAGCCGAAGGCATAGATATTCTAAATAAAAGAAAAGAGGCTATTGCAAAAGCTAAACCGCTGGAAGGAACTGACCACAGGAGAAAGCTTAAGAGAAAAATTCAATCAATCCACAACACCAGTGAAAAGCTTAATCGAGATATCCACAGTCTATTTGAAATTATCAATAATTATAGCGGAGCCTATGAAAGAGTTAAAAATGGTAGAGAGCAGCTTAAGAGAGAGTTGGATTATATAAACGCTATGATAGCTGACAACTTTGGCTTTGGCACTTATTTATCTAGTAAGCAGGAAGTCGTTTCATTAATGCTATCTAGTTTTGCTATCTCATTTCCTACTGATTTAGATGCACAAAATTTTATCGATAATATGGAAGCAGACAGTCTTTTTGAATATGATCGAATAGGCTCTAAACATCAGGCGAGCATTAGAAATCAACAAGAAACAATATTTTTATTTGATAGTGTAGTTACTCAAAACCCTGTTTGGAAAACAACTACAGGTAAGGTGCTAGATCTGAGTAATAAAATATTGGCAGAGGGAAAAGAAGCACAAATGATGTTAAAAAAAAGAGCTTACAAAGAGATTAGATCGATGATGTATATTTAATTACTTTAACTTTTTTACTTTGAAGCCATATTTTTCACCATTATTTTCGATAACTTTAAAGCATAAGTGTAGATACTCTTTCATTGTCATATTACTTTTAGATAAGTTAGCTTTTTTAGTAACAGCCTGTAAATTCTTTTTTAGAGAACTCCCGCCCTTTGAGATAGGTTTTATATGGTCGAAGCATGTATTGTCTGGTGTTAACTTATCTCCAGTTAATGCACATTTATACATCTGAATATCTAAAATATCTCTCAAGTCGGCAACTCCTGCGACTGGATATTTTGTTTCTTTCTTTCCCATTTTAAATTCCCTTTGTTTTATGTTGAGTAA
Source organism: uncultured Bdellovibrionales bacterium (assembly GCA_938001965.1). GTDB lineage: Bacteria > Bdellovibrionota > Bdellovibrionia > Bdellovibrionales > UBA1609 > JAHDIR01. The sequence goes on from CALLBC010000250.1 coordinate 12,325, forward strand.
TAATATTATTTCGAGCATGTCTAAAAAATTTTACCCAAGGCTTTTCAGTTGTTCTGTGATGTTTTGCAAGTAATATTCCTCGGTATACTTTTAAATAGTTTTTTCTATCTGTTTTTGTGCTTTGAATATTCTTAGCACTGATACGTTTTCTTAGGTATTGAGCAGAATAGTGAATAACTTTGTCCCACCCAGTCTGGTTTTTGATTTTATATCTGATTTTTGATCCAGTTTGGCTTAAAAAATTAAGCCATTCTTCACTGATATCGTTATAATTTTTTTTAGTTTGTACCGGCAGGTTATTGTTATAATAATAAGATAATATTGTTTTACTTTGTTGACGAATTGAATCACTCCATAAGTCAAAGTGATTAATGTCTTGGCGTTCATTCTTTTTATATAGGTTCGTATAACTCTGATTTAAAGAAGTGCTCCATTTTCGTATTACTTTCTTCTCTTTTTTTATTTTATTGTATGAGTACTTGGTTTTAGACCATAGCATTTTTTGTGATGATAATATGCAAGCAGTCCATCCGCTCTCTTTTTGTCTTGATTTGTAATTCCTTGAAAAATTATTTTTTTGTTTTTTTAAAAAAGTCTCCCAAAGGGAAGATCTTGAAGTGCTGGAGTTGCCCCCCACCCCCCGTATATTATTCACAGGTACTGTCATAACGTATAAAACGCCCATTAATATTGTGTATCGGCCTGGTTGTACACTTTACTTTTTGTTTTGCTGGTTGACGTATTTGTGGTTTATTAAACATTTGGTGTAGCATTAGTAGGCCATTATTGAAATTGGTACGCTTTTGGTTTGTAATATTGGAATGTTGTTGCTGTCGAACATAACGATTTTGCTGATTTTTCTGGTCTCGCAAGGTTTCGAACTCTATTTTAAGATCGCATGCCTTATCTGTATTCATGAGGCAAGCTTCATCTAAATAATATATAGTTGAGTCAATCTCTCCTATTCTGAAATATAAATCTGCCGCTGCAATACATGCTTTTCCATCTTTATCAAGACAGTCCTCTTTGTGCTTTTTTAAGTTTGTTTGGAATTTGCTTTCTAACTCACAAGATAAGTCGTGGCCGCTATAACATGCGACTTGCGTTGCTTCCCATGCGACTTTATGATTGCTTTTATTGTGTTCTTCATTTGCCCAAAGATGGCAGGCGTTTGCACTGCCATTTTCACATGCTTTTTGGTTAAAGCTTTTGTATATATTTTCTTGCTCTGTATTATATGTACTTCTTTGGTTAGGTGTAACACACCCAATTGTAGCGATGTTTATAAATATCAAAATAATATTGAGTCTCATCAACTCTCTCCTTTAATGTTTACTTTTTTAATTGTTACTTCAAAGGTTCCAGAGAAGAGGTCTTGCTTTAGTACCTTTTGTATAGGCTCTGCAGGATCTTCAAAACCAAAAAGTAAGTAATGTATTGTTGTGTCGAGGACTTCGGCAACCTTTGATAGGTCTTCGGCATTTGGATTACGGTTATTGTTCTTCCATTCAGATAAACTTGATAAAGGTATATCACAAGCTTTAGATAAACTTCTTAAAGTCATATTTCTTTCACATAAAAGAGATGTGAGCGTTTCGCTGATTTTTAGTTCTTTTTTCATATACATTTATCGTCACCTATTTTTTTAATCTAAACCTGTTACGTTAATTCGTATTTAATTACGATATTACATACAAAAGGTACGAAAGCTCGTACTGGTAAGTGGTCCTAAAACATTTGTCTTGTGTCCGGTCCGCAAACACTATTTGTGACCACCTGATTTTTTGAGTTCTCGCTGCACAGAAGTCTTTGAGCAACCAGCAAGTTTGGCAATTTCGCGTTGAGAATAGTTCTTATTTGCAAGCTCTCTAATTAAGACAGAGTTACGTTGCTTCTTGCGTCCTAGCTTTTTACCTTTTTTGACGGCATTATTAAGTCCGTTACGTACTCTCTCGCTGAGAATTTCACGTTCAAGCTCTGAGATGGCGGATATGATAACAAATAAAGCTTTTCCAATTGCAGACTCAGTCTCTAAATTCTCACTGACACTTACAAATGAAACATTCAGGGCTCTAAATTCTTCTAGAGCTGCCAATAAGTGCTGAGTAGACCTAGCAAAACGAGAAAAGGAGTAAACAATTACTGAAGCAACATCACCAGCTCTTATATCAAGGAGCATTTTATCTAGCTCGGGCCTTGAAGCCTTTGAGCCGCTGATTCCCTCATCTTTATAGATTTTATAGTTAGTTATGCCTTTTGCTGCACAATATTCGACTAGAGCTCGTTCTTGAGACTCTAAGCCTTTGTTTTGGTAAGAGGTTGAAGTTCTACAATATAAAGCTACGATTTTATCCATACAACAATAATAACGCATTACATTATATAATGCAATATAAATTTGCATTATGAATTAAAATGCAAAATAATAAGGTATGAGCAAAGTCAAAATACCCAAAGTTTCTCAATCTAAGACCATTGAGCGTGTAAGGGAAAATGAAAGGCCAGTAAAAGCAAACATCACTTTCAGAGTTAGTTCTGAGTTATTAAGGCGATTTGATAAAGTATGTAATAAAGCAAAGGTCAAAAAAGTCGATGTAATAGAAGACTTATTGAAGCAATTTATTGATGGTAACAAATAAGCCGAGGTTTAATTGAGTATTGGTAGATTCGATACAGCGATTACTCCAAGGTCCCTTGCAGAGCAGGTTAAAGGTGCAGCGTTTAAAAATGCTGTTATGAAAGTACCTGAAGAGTTGTTTAAAAAAACAGAAGAGCAATTTTGTAGCTTAGTTAGTTTAACTCCTATGGATTACAGGATAAAAGAGTCATTTTGGCAGGAATATGCAAGAGCCAGACTCTCAAGCCGAAAGATGGATACAAAAAATATTTATGGTCATATTTGTACTTATACACATTTTTATAATAATTTATTGCATAATCCAAATAAGCTTGCGTGGATATTGTCTCCAATCAGAGGTATTCCAGAGTCTTTAGATAGTTTTAAGTCATTAATTTTAAATACTATTCATGAGCTATTAATGACTGAGAATCATTATAAAAATGGCAGGCTAAATCTTGGGTTGATAAAAGAGAAAATTCATATATTTAGAATACTTACAGAAAGTACTGCTTCTACTCCCAGTTATAAGGGCGGGGTGGGAGAAACAATATAGCCTGTACCCATTGTTGTTATAAAATCATATCAAGCTATCAGCTTAATTCCTAGCTTATGTGCGATTGCAATTAGGGTATTTTTGTGTGGTTTTTTAGTTTTGCCGCGCTCTAAATTACATAATGTAGCAGGGGTTATATTAATAGCTCTTGATAAGCCTCTTAGGCCGAAGCCACCATCTTCTCTGGCTTTTCGTATATATGCTCCCGTAAAATCATCAAATTTAACCACTTTTTCATTTAGATTAGTCTTAAGTTTGTGACGTTTCGGGGCTTTTTCCGGGCCGCTTAGGGGCACTAAGCGATATTTTTCATTGTTTGGGCCTGTAATGATGTAATCTTTGAGGTTGTTATCCATATATTAAGATCGTCATTATGTTATAAAAACATAACAAAACAGTGTATTTATTTAATAATTGTTATAAAATAATAACAAGTAATAGACTTTGGTCCTTTGCTTGCATTTATTGTTTACTTGAACGAATGTGTGAGGATGTATATGAGCAATGGAAAAATTGAATCTGGAAGAAAAATTACTCCACAAGTCACAGTAATAGGTGACTCAGGCAGCCTCATAAAAAACGAAAAGGGCGAATGGTTTGACCGTGAAGAGCCGAATAAAAAAATTGAAATTGTTCCTTTAGAAGATATTTTTTATAGAGAAAATAATAAAAAATCTGCATTAGCTAATAAATAAACTACTTGAATCTAAGTAAGCCTTAAACCAAAATAGTATGGTAATCTTCTTGATAGGCAGGCATTTTGGGCTCAGTTACTATAAGTACACTACTAATTTTACTTACGTTAATTACCCCAGCATTGTTATTGGTTTTTATCTATAGGCTATTTTTTACTAGAACTCGTTCGATAAAATCAACAGAAGTTTCCCAGTTTCTTTTGTGTTGTGCATTTAATCTGGCAGTAAACTTTAAGTTATTTAGCTGGTATTTTCAAAAGCTAATAACTAACGCTTCACCTCTATTTACTAAAGATCAAATCGAAACTACCAAACACTTGCTGGGAAATGGAAATATTGAAAGCCCTACTAGGATTACATCTTTTTTTGTAAATAAAGATGACACAAATATATTTTATTTTTTAATGGATTTACATCTTAATGTTGTTTTTCTAGGGCTGTTATTAGTTTTCTTTTGCTATATAATTGGGAGATTAGAGGATTATCTTGCAGTATCATATGACCTTAAAGGTAAAGTAAACTTGAATAGAAGGCAAAAGTTTGTCTTGTGCCTCTTTGGGTATTTAAATAGTAAAGAAAAAAATGTTAAATTTAAAAGAGCAAGAATTAGTATTTTTGGGTTTGAGCCAGTAAAATTTTTCAGAGATGCAATACATCACCCTTGGGCAGTTTTAACTTGGAGCAACCCTGATGCAGAAATACTAATGATCGATATTTTAACCTCTGACGGTAGCTTATATTCAGGGAAGCTATCTTACTGGGTACCCGAGGGCGACTCATATAGCAATATCTCTATGGAGCATGCTATTCGGTATTATATGTACTCAAAAGAATTAACAGCTCAAGAAAGACATAAGAAAGAGGCTATTTCTGAAGGAATATCTCAGAGCGTTAAATTAAAAAGTAATAAAATTAACTTTATTAAGAATAATGGTGAATTAGTGTTGCCTAAAGAGAAAACTGAGTCAGTGCATCTTTGGAGGATAAATAAAGGCTCTAACTATACTGTCATAATAAAAAATGAATATCATTTAGAGATTTTCAAATGGTATCTGGTGCTTGCATATACACACCCTGGGTTTATTAAGAAGTTAGAAGGTATTATTTTAGTTGATAATGAGAAATGGACACAATTTAAAGAAGAACTTGAGAAGTGGTTAAAGGATACAAACTTGGTATTTGATCGTGAGCTTACAGATATACAATTAATAAAATTAAATAGTAAATAATAGGCAATAATGGAAACTATCTGGAATCAATAATCAATAAAAGCTAGTTATGATAAGTAATAACAAGAAATAAGAAGCGAAAAAATCTATGTTAAGTAATTGTTATTACTTGATTATGTAGCAATAACAGTGTTTTATAAATTTAAGCGAAAAAGGGCTAAAAACAATCTCTCCTTCTCCGCCATTTTCATAAAAACTATTAATAATTGCTTTGAGTGACAAAGACTCACATATTTTAAAATTAATTCGATTATTCTTAAAAAAATGCAATAATTCATCCATTCAATTCGTCTAAGTTACGACAACATCTTATAAGGAGTGATCAATGCCAAAATATAAAAATACAATAAAATTATTAGCCTTAACAGCTTTAGCGACTACAGTCTCAGGCCATGCTAATGCAAGTGGTACAACCAAATCCGTGCCATCTAAAATTCAAACAAAGAAAGCGAGCTCATTCCCGGCTTCAGTTCATAACCCAATTCCTGGTGAAATTATTGTAAAGTGTGCCGGAATTGCAAAAAAAGGAAAAAATCATTGTGGAGCCAATGGCCATGCGTGCGGTGGTAAAGCTTTAAAAGACTTTGATAAAAATGAATGGGTTTATGTGCGTAAAGAAGTATGTGATGTAACTCCGGGCAGAATTGTTGGCAAAAAGAAAGTTATAAAAGGCTAATGAAAAAACAAAAGATTGAGGGAATTGGCTTAAGTTTACGATTCCCTCATTTTAATGAAATCTTAAAATTCAATCATAATGTTCCTTGGTTTGAAGTTATAGTAGATGATTTTTTAGTGGATGGCCCTCACTGGGATAAACTAACTCAACTAAGAAATAAAAAACCAATAGCTATGCACTCCATTGGAATGAATATTGGTGGAGTTGACCCCTGGGACTTAAATTACCTCAAAAAACTCAAGCAGCTATATAATAAATTTCAACCAGAGTGGGTATCAGATCACTTATGTTGGTCTGCTCATAATGGGAAGTTCCATCACGATTTGCTGCCAATTCCACGAACAAATGCTGGCCTAGAGAATGCGATTGATAGAATAAACTACCTACAAAGTTACTTTGGCAGACCTCTAGTTGTTGAAAATGTTACTCAATATATAGATTATAAACAGGCTGATTATACAGAGGTTGAGTTTATAAATAAAATTTTAGAAAAAACGGATTGTTATCTTCTTTTAGATATTACTAATATGATTATTAATCATAAAAATAGAAATCAAGATTACAAATTATTTTTAAATGAGCTTCAAATGGATAGGATTAAACAGTTTCATCTTGCAGGAGGTATTGAAGATAATGGTTTATGGATTGATACACATACTGAAGATGTAAAAAATGAAGACATCACTGCTTTAAAATTAATTTATGAAATGGGAAGTAGAGTTCCTGGGGTTATTGAGAGAGATAACAACTTGCCATTGTTTAGTGTAATGAAAGAAGAAGTGAGAAGAGTCTCTGGAGCTAGCGTTGGATTATAAAAGCTACCTATCAAATATGTCCCAAGAAATTCTTGGCCTGGATAAGGACTTAGGTCAGTTAGGCGAGATATTAAGTGAAGACTCAATATCAAACTTAAAAGTTTATAAAAAAAACTACATGAACCATGTCTTTAATATTTTATCTGGAGATTTTCCGGCTTTAAAAAAATACTTAGGTGAAAATAATTTTTATTTTTTTGCGCGTAAATATTTAATTGAAGTTGGTATTCAGTCACCGTCAATAGCAGAGCTTTCAAGAGCATTTAAGGTGTATCTAGTTGGGTTGCATAGCTTACACGAAGATGACTTAATTGAAGATATTGTAAAAATAGATTTACTGTGGTCGCAAAGTTATCCACAGGAAATCGAAGTATCAAGTGGTGCCTTAGAGTTCTGGCAAGAGCTAATATCAGGCGATAAATCAGAAAAAGTAATTAATTTAGATGTGCTTGTAAGAATAGTGTTAATTAATTATAAGGGTGAACAAGCATTTAAGGTTTTAACTTAAGGTGAGTATATGGAAAATTATGAAATCAAACAACTAAGCGATGAAGATTTTTTTTCAATGTGGAGAAAGCACTCCAGAGAAATGTTTAAAGAAGAACAGATCTTTAGGTTTGTAGAGTTTATGCCCAGCGATGAAAAAGAAGACTTACAGAAGCTAAAAAAAAATATGGGGAAGCTTATAAATGTAAATTTTTGCGCCTACCATAGAGGAAAGCTTGTGGGTTGGTCTTGGGGATACCAGGAAAGCGCCGAAGCTTTTTACATGTGTAACTCAGCAGTTTTCCCTGAGCACAGGAGAAAGGGCTTGTACTCATTGCTTTTAGAAAAAATGATAAAGGAAGTAAGTTCCCTTGGGTTTCAAAGAATTTACAGCAGACATAACCTTACAAATAATAGCGTTTTGATTCCAAAACTAAAAGCCGGATTTGTTATTACCACAATGGAAGTGAGTGATATTTTCGGGTCATTAGTGCACTTAACATATTATAAAAATAAAATTAGAAACAAAATGTTAGATTACAGAGTGGGGATGATAAAGCCCGACAAAGAAATAAAAACACTTTTAAAGTTTGATTAAATTATAAATAATCAGTTTTCCCGCCATTGAGATTTACTTTTAAACTTGGCTCAATGAATTTGGGTGGGTTAAGTGTTTTGTCTCTGTTGGTTCTAAATTCAATAAAGTTTTCTTTAGTTGTGTCAGATTTTAAATGTATATTTTGAGTTTTTTGCTTTCCGACTAATGCTTTGAAGTGTAAACCTCTACCCTCTGGTGGGTAGTCGTGCCCAGGGTAGATAGTGTAGTCGTCTGGATAGTTGTAAATTTTATTACTGATGGAGTTATAAAGCTGCTCAGCGCTACCTCCTGGAAAATCACAGCGTCCAGTCCCTAGATCAGGCATAAAGATGGCGTCGCCACTAAAAATATTTTTTTCAATCAGAAAACTGGAGCAAGCCGGGGTGTGACCAGGAGTAAATAAAACCTCAATAGATAAAGAGCCCGCTTTTAAAATTTGTCCTTCATTTAAAAGTAAGTCGAATTGCTGACCCTCAGTATTGAAGTTATCATTTAAGTTTAGCTCCTTTTTAAATGTTTTTTGGACGAGTGAGATATTTTTATTAATTGCAGTTTTTGCATTTGGGAACTTAACTTTTAATTTCTGACTACTACTTAAGTGGTCAGCATGGACATGGGTCTCTAGAATATAATGAACGTTTAAATTATGCTCTTTAATAAAGTTAACTAACAGCTCAAAAGATTCACTTGATATTTGATTTGAACCCAGGTCATAGTTTAGCACTGGGTCGATAACCACACTATCTAAAGTTTGTTCGTCGTATACAATGTAGCTAAGAGTGCCAGTTTTTTCAGCGTCATGAAATTCTTTAATTTGCATATATATCTTTAAACACAATTCTTTAGACCTGACAACTAGATGAAAGGTTAATTGCCCCTAAACCAAAGGCTTCAATAAACAACAAATTTTGAGTCTAGCTTTATGGTTCTTTGTTGGCAGCGATACCATTTGTTGTCAAAATTTAAGGACCAGTTAACAACAAGGAGTACTACATTGAAATTACTAGCTATATTACTGACAATTGGAATGTTCGCAACAACTTCACATGCATTAACAGGCGGTGTGAAAAAGGGTTGCGGAAGTGAATATAAGTGCAAAGAAAAAAAGGGTGAAGAAAAAATTTCGTGCAGAGCAGAAAGGCTTACTTGTCAAAAAGGAAAGATGGATGCGAGGCTAACAAAATTAAAGTCTTTAAGTGGAAAAAAACTTGAAAAACGTAAAGGAAAAATGACTGAGAAGTTAACAAAGAGAATAGCGAAGTCAGAAGAAAGGCTTGCAAAAGCACAATCAAAGTTAACCGAACTTAAAAATAAAGCAGCTAGCACTAAGGCCACTGAAAAGGCAGCTGAAAAAATGCAAAATAGAATTAAGATGAAAGAGTCACATGTGCAACATGTAACCGACAGAATCAAAATGTTAAAAGATTATAAATCACAAATAGAAGCACTAAATTAATAATACAAAAATAAAAATTTAAGTTATAAAAAATGGGAGCTACTTTATAGCTCCCATCTTTTAATAGGGTGGGGGGGTTATGCATCAGGGCTCACCTCTTCTATCATTTCCAGCTCTTGTCCAAGTCCATCAGGCAAACTTTTATGGCTTTTAGCGCCAAGTCTTTCTAAGCGACGGGCTTGAGTAAGAACTCTACTTTCCAGGCGAGTCATTCCAGCATGGTATTCTACTTGTGCTTTGTCTAAGAACTTACCAACATTTGAGTAGGCATCGACAAAGTCACATATCCTTTTGTGTAATTCTGTTCCGACTTGTGAAATTATTTTTGCATTTTCGGAGAGCTGTTGCTCATTCCATCCATAGCGAATTACTTTCAACAAGCCAATAAGTGTGGGGGGCGTTGCTATTAAAATTTTTCGTTCAAGTGCAAACTCAATAATATCGCCTTGTGTTTCTAGGGCGGCATACAAGAAGCTTTCATTGGGTAAAAACATAATTGTAAAGTCTGCAGAGTCTTTTAATTTCTCTGAATAAGCTTTTGTAGAGAGCTGTTTAATATGGTTCTTAACATGTTGTCCGTGCCTTAACATTTGTGTGTCTCGGTCGGTTTCATTTGTAGCTTCTAAAGACTCTAAAAAGGCATCAATGGGTGTTTTGGCATCAACATAAATATACTTTTCACCAGGCATACGAACACTCATGTCGGGTACGTATCTGTTTCCTTCAGCTGTAGTTGTTGAGGTTTGGAAAGAAACATCGGCAAACTCAGACATTCCGGCTAAATCAATACAATTTTTTAATTGCACCTCGCCCCAGCGCCCGCGAATATGAGGTTTTTTAAGAGCATTTTTTAGCGCAGAGGTTTCCTTTGATAACTTTAAGTTTATGTCATTAATTTTTTGCAGTTCAGCTTCCACTTTAGTGAATGTTTTACCGCGCTCAACCTCAAGGTTTTGAACCTTTTCTTGATAAGTATTTAGACTGAGCCTCAATGGCTTAACAAGCTCTTCAAAGGCTTGGTATTTTTTTTCAATTTGTCCTTGGTTTTTTATACTTTCAGTTTCTAGGTTTTGCTTTGCAAGCTCAAGAAACTGTTTGTTGTTTAGGTCGAGGGCTTCAGCTGCTAAACCTTTAAAGGAGGACTGAAATTTATCATTTAATTTTTCAAAAGTAAGTTCATTATCGGTCACAGTTTTTCGAATAAACTTTAATTCTGTTTCTAGCTCATAGTTTTCTTTTTCTAAAAGCTCTTTCCTGGTGGAGAGATCTTTGGCCTCACCATAAAGCGTATTAAAAGCACGGACCTTTAATATATATAGAGCAAATAAGATTAAACTTACCGCTGCTAAAATTAAAATGAGAGTTTCCATAGAAAAAATCATTCCAGAGTTGTAGCACCAAAAAAATAAAAATCAAAAGAAAAAAGATAAATCAGGACTGCTAAGTAATTAATTTTATGGAGGTTTATTGAATTATGTGGATAAGTCTGTGAGTAAACTGTGAGTTGCTGTTCATAACTTTCACTAAAATTAAATGTTCTGAAATTCCAAGTCAATTTTTGTCATAATTGTAGATTTATTATTCATAAGTCAGGAGAGCGCGGTATCTACTTGAAGCAGGGGTGGAATCTTATTTGCAACTAATTTACTTTTATTAATGTCAATATGAGGTTTAGTGCAATGGTTTCAAAGAGTTCGTTAATTTTTTTTATAATAATAAATTTATTAATTATCGGTTGCAATGACAGCAAAAAACAAGTGCAGAAACCAGCAAGCAAACCTATTGTTTCCAATAAAGAGGTGCCGACAGGTGATCCAGATAAAAACATAGATACGTTAATACATAAGGCAGAACCAATTCAAGTTAAACCAGTTGAAGAAATTATTCCGCTAATTACAGATAAAGAAAATGAAATTTTTCTGAAGTTCTATGATGTAGATAAAGTGTTTTCAAAAGTAATAAAGACGCAGTGGCAAAGAGTTTCTGCAACGTCAGAATATGTTTTACAAAAAACATTTATTGGTGAGACAGATAATTTATCAATATTTGGTATTGGTAGTGATGATTTAGATTGGGACATTAATGCAGATCAGATAATATTAAATGTTGATACTAATTTGGTTTATGCTAATAGTGGCAGCGTTAAATATAAAAATTTTGTGTCTAAAGTAATTGGGCATATTGAACTGAGTATTGGTGAGGTCGAAGTTCACTTAGATATCGAACATTTCATTGTTAAAGATTCTCATGTAATAAAAATTAACTCAGAAAAATTTGCGCAACTAGGAGCTGAGCCACCTGTTATTAGCCGTGATTGCCCAAGAGTTGTAAGTCTTATGAAGTTTTGTAATCCTTATGGCTATACAATAGATGTTTTAGGGGCAATTGATTTTAATGCTATTGGTGAGGCTGGGCCAGCTGTAGCAAATAATGTTGTTAGTGTTAAAAATATTGTGAGTATACTGAAATCATTTATTACGTTTTCGCCAGATATTAATTCAATAAGAGATAACTTCCTAGTTCCTTTGCTTGTATCTATCAAGCAACTTAAAAGCCTTAATCAATTAGATACAAGTAATCATTTTATTTACATTGATGAGACTACAGCTGTTTATTCGAATTTAATCAACACCTCATTGAGCTCAGTTTTAAAAGCTCAAAAAATGATGCCTGAAGTAATTACTAGTTTAGCCCCGCATGGACTAGGAATACTATTAGCTTATGTTGGAGCTGAAGAGGCTGGTGATGAACTCATTGCTAGGAAGCAACCAAAGTGGTTTAAAGAAATTGTTTCTCCAATTATAAGAGAATTTGGTGTTTTAACTATAGATATAATTATGAACACTTCCGGCAGCTCTATGGAAGATAGGATTGCTCGATATATGGGGATGGAGCAACAGCTAAGGGACTCTCTAGTTAGGTTATGTGAAAACCCATCCAGCTCTAAAAATGACTGTAAAAGAGCGCTTACATATTAAGACTGCGAGTATCGTGGTGACAATAATAGGCGCTTACTTAGTAAATTCAACACTTTATGCTGTATGAGCAGTATAGTTTTGATTAGAGGTTGGTATAAATCTTGTAGCTTTGAGAGTAGAGGGTTTACTATATGAAATTTCAATTTATTTTAATCTTAATCATTTCAATGGTATTTAGTGGTTTAATGGCTGCTGAGTTGCCCTCACACCCTCTTACTTTTCAAAACTGGAAACGTGTTCAGATACATGACTCCACTAATGAGGTAGTGTCATTATCAAATGAAATCAAAGGTTTAACAACGGCACAGCAGGCTGCTATGACCTCTTCAGAAGCAGAGCAAAAGAAGATACAAGAGCAATTGGATAAAAAAATAATTGAACAAAAAGCTAAGCTAGAAAACCTACAATATTCTAAGCAGTTAAATTTTGAAGATTATTTTGATGTTTACTTATCTAAGTTTGCCGGAAACCAAAAAGCCCTAGATTATATAGCAAAAAGGCTATCTAAAAAGTCAGTGGCATACCTATTACAGAGATCAATTAGTAAAGGTAATAAATCACAAGACCTTGTGAAGTCTGATGAAAACGCTGAAAAGCCAGCTCAAAACTAAAACTTAAACGATATTAAATTTTAGTTTCTAAATTAATTCACAAAAACCAATAAAAAACTCATAAAAGGCCCTATTTTAAGGCCTTTCCTTGGATATGAGTTTTATTCCCATGATTATCCAATAGAATAGTATTTTTTTCGAGTACTGACCTTGACTCTTGGTCCCTAGGCTACATATTAGAACGGTTTAAATAAACAATTAGCAAAAAACTATATTTAGGAGGTATAAATGGCTAACGCAGAGCTTAATGTTCGCCCACTTCACGACCGCATTCTGGTTAAGAGAATGAATGAAGAAGAAACTACTGCCGGTGGTATCATCATCCCAGATTCAGCAAAAGAAAAACCACAAAGAGGAAAAGTAGTAGCAACTGGTAAAGGCAGAGTAACTGAAGACGGTAAGATTTTACCATTAGAAGTTAAATCTGGTGACGCTATTTTATTTGGTAAGTACTCAGGAACAGAGCTTAAGCTTGAAGGTGAAGAGTTCTTAATGATGAGAGAAGAAGACGTTTTAGGTGTTTTAAATTAAGGATTAAAGTTTACTCCGCAAGGTCCAACCAGGATAGTGCACAATAAATTTTAATTAAATGTATATCGCCCAAGTTGCATAAGCATAGGGGCTAAAAAAAGAGGTAAATAGAATGAGTAAAGAATTACGCTTTAGCGAAGACGCTAGAAAAGCAATATTAACAGGTGTTAACACTTTAGCAAATGCTGTTAAAGTAACATTAGGTCCAAAAGGTAGAAACGTAGTTATAGAAAAATCTTTCGGTGCCCCATTAATCACTAAAGATGGTGTTACTGTTGCAAAAGAAATCGAACTAGAAAACAAATTTGAAAACATGGGTGCTCAAATGGTTAAGGAAGTTGCTTCTAAAACTAATGATGACGCTGGTGATGGAACAACAACGGCAACTGTATTAGCTCAAGCTATTTTCCGTGAAGGAAGTAAAATAGTAAGTGCTGGTCACAACCCAATGTCAGTTAAAAAAGGTATTGATAAGGCTGTAACTGCAGTTACTGAAGAACTTAAAAAAATGGCTAAGCCAGTTAAAGGTTCTGAGGAAGTTGCTCAAGTGGGAACAATCTCTGCCAACAATGATGTAGAAATCGGTGAAATGATTGCTCAAGCTATGGATAAAGTAGGTAAAGAGGGTGTAATCACTATTGAAGAAAGCAAAACAGCTCAAACTGAGTTAGACGTTGTTGAAGGTATGCAGTTCGATCGTGGATACTTATCTCCATACTTCGTAACCAATGCTGAAAGAATGGAATGTGTTCTTGAAAACGCAATGATTCTTATTTTCGACAAAAAGATCTCTACAATGAAAGATCTTATCAACGTATTAGAAGGCGTAGCTAAACAAGGTCGTCCTTTATTAATTATTGCTGAAGATATCGAAGGCGAAGCATTAGCTACTTTAGTTGTTAATAAACTAAGAGGCACAATTAATGTTGCTGCTGTTAAGGCTCCTGGTTTTGGTGACAGAAGAAAAGAAATGTTAGCTGATATTGCAGCTCTTACTGGTGGGATCGTAATTAGTGAAGAAACTGGTCACAAGCTAGAGCAAGCAACTGTTGAAGATTTAGGTCAAGCTAAGCGTGTAGTTATCGATAAAGATAACACAACTGTGATTGACGGTGCTGGCGATAAAAAAGCTATTGATGCTCGTGTTAAACAAATCAGAGTTCAAATTGAAGAGTCTACAAGTGACTACGACAAAGAAAAGTTAAAAGAGCGTTTAGCTAAGTTAGCTGGTGGTGTTGCAGTAATTCACGTTGGTGCTCCTTCAGAAGTTGAAATGAAAGAAAAGAAAGCTCGTGTTGAGGATGCTTTAAATGCAACTCGTGCGGCTGTTGAAGAAGGAATCGTAGCCGGTGGTGGTACTGCCTTACTAAGAGCCTCAAGAAAAGTTGATGAAATTGAATTGAACCCAGGCGAAGAGTTTGGTGCTAGAATTGTTAAAAGAGCTTGTGAAGAGCCTTTAAGACAGATTTCAAGTAACGCTGGTCTTGACGGTGCTGTTGTAATTCATAAAGTTTTAGCTGAAAAGAAATACGGCCAAGGTTTCAATGCTCTTACTGAAGAGTATGTAGATCTATTAAAAGCCGGTGTTATCGATCCAGTTAAAGTTGTTAGATGTGCTTTAGAAAATGCAGCTTCTGTATCTTCTTTAATGTTAACAACAGAAACTATGATTGCTGATGCTCCTAAAGATGACGCTCCTGCTGGTGGAATGCCAGGTGGAATGGGCGGCATGGGCGGAATGGGCGGCATGCCGGGAATGATGTA
>CALLBC010000251.1 GCA_938001965.1 uncultured Bdellovibrionales bacterium
CACAAATAAAAAAGGTGATTCAAAACTTTTAACTAAATG
This sequence comes from uncultured Bdellovibrionales bacterium, assembly GCA_938001965.1. Classification (GTDB taxonomy): domain Bacteria; phylum Bdellovibrionota; class Bdellovibrionia; order Bdellovibrionales; family UBA1609; genus JAHDIR01. The sequence continues at coordinate 40 of CALLBC010000251.1, forward strand.
TAACTTACCACTCACAGGCATAAACTGTATTAATAAAGTGGTTACTGACATGGGTGTGTTAAATATTGCCAATAATAAATTTGAAATCATTGAAGTGGCCCCAGGCTTAAACCCTGAAGATGTGCAAAAAGCCACTGAAGGTGAATGTATCATTAGCTCTGATTGTAAAGAAATGAGTTTTAACTAATTTTTAGTTAAAACTCTTTAAGTTATGGGTACAGTGAAAACGCCGCTTATATCCTTCCAAAAAAAAAAGACATAGCGGCTTTTAAATTAATTGAACTCTTTACACAAATAAGCTCCAGTTAAAAATAATTTTTATTTCTTACAACACACTAAAAATTGATTTGAATAAACAACATTAACTGTATAGTTGGCACTGTCATTACATGTGAGGGCTAACCACTCAGAAACCAGGCGATAATCCCCTAGCAATGAACAGCTATATTTACCGTGAGTTGTTTCCTGTGATGCCAAACTTCTCTTTGTTACTTTTTGATTTTGGTTTGTACTGGCAAGACTGGCTTGAGTTGCGAATAAAGTAATTACAGTTGCACAGATAGTTAAAAATTTCATTTTAGATTCTCCTAGTTTAAAATTAATAAATTTTACTGACCTTTTAGAGGGATTGAATTTGGAGCCATTACAGCTCCAAACTTTACTAATACCCACAGTGTGACGCATCCACTTCTTTAGAGTAGTTATCTGTATTACGAGCATCTACTTCATAACAGCTTCCACGTTCAGTTACATACTTAATATCGCGCTCAAAGTAAGGGCGACAATGTCTGTCTTTTGTTCTTTCTTTAAATTGCTCACCACGAGTTTCTACGTCCACTTCATAACATGTACCTCCCAGCATTGAAGAATAACCTTCCCATTTAAATACAGTTGCAAAACTTCCACATTTTTCAGAATCTACTTCTTTAGAGTAATTATCAGTACTACGAGCGTCCACCTCATAACAACTTCCACGCTCAGTCACATAGTCAATATAACGCTCAGATGGACGACAATCTGACACTCTAGCTCTTTCTTTAAAACGATCACCACCTGTGGCAACGTCAACCTTATAGCATGAACCACCAAGCATAGTTGAATAACCGCTCCATTGATACTTTGTCTGCCCTGCAAAGGCCATATTAGATACACTTCCTAACAGTAAAACACTCATTAATAATATTAAATTCTTCATCTTTATCTCCTTATTTTTTAAATTTTTTTTAAGCTACTGAGCCTTAATTGCTTAAGGCTCATCTTTTTCAATAATTTATTTAGTAACCAACGTGCCATTCGTCATACCGCAAACCTGTTGTACCAACTCTCTTGTTTCACCATTGTCGTACCAAGCTATAGTTGTATACGAGTAGTCACCAGCTTGGATTTTAATTTTACAACCGTACTTTCCTGGACAAGTATTTACCAAAACTCCGTAAGGGTTCACATCACAACCATCTCTATATAAATCATGCACACCTGGTTGATTAGATGATTGCTCTGCGCAGGTTTTTGGACCAACTCCTAAGTCTACTAAACACGAAACACTTCCAGCGAAACTTGTGTTTGAATATAAAAGTACTGCCATAACTATAATTATTAATTTCTTCATTTTAATCTCCTATTCGGGGGTCTTTTTTTCAGCTTTATTGCTTGAAATAAATATAACGCTATGCGTAATAATTTCATAGATTTACTTAATTAAATAGAAGAGCTTAATTTTATTGTTAATATAATTAGTTATGTTAAATATTTGTAATTATTAAATTATTTATAATTCAATAAAGTTGATATTTTTGTTTATTTTTAGTTATAGCCTTTATATAAATCTCTTATCACAACTGAAACTAACCCTACAAAGGATACATACACGCCACCATTAATAGGTAGTTATACACAAGGTATTTTGATTGTTTAAATTATTAAATCTCAAAGAAATCAAAAACGGAACAAAATAAAACTTCATCTTTTGAGTCTTTAATTTGTTTTAAGTTATCATTAATAACTTTTATTATTTTATCTTTTATTATTTCAACATCCTTCTTACTCATTGAATAGAGTGCTGAATAATGTAAGTCCCCTTTGTTTTTTTCTTTTTCAATATTCACAATAGATTGTAAACGCCAATTTATTTGATGACGCGTTAGAAAGGGAGAGCCTTCTTTAAGGTGTAGGTTAGCCTCCCCTATTTGTATATTTCCATTTTTATCTCTTTTCAAAATACCATGGTCAATTAAAAAACTAGTTACTGCATCAGCCTTCTTAGTACTGATATCAAGGCGCTCAGCCACATCTTGGATAGTATTTATATTTTGAAACAAAGCTAACATATGAATAGCACCATACAACCAATGGCTATAATAAATTGCTTGAGCATCTGAGTTCAACTCTTTTACCTTAACCTTACGACTTAAATTTAAGTGTGTATCTCTTAAGTTATCTAAACCTTTACTATAGTGTTTTTTTAACTCAGTAGACCCGGCGCGATTAAAACTGACTAAATTTAAAAAATACTCAGACTCCATTTCTGAATGCCCTAAGAATTTATTAATTTGATAAGCATGCTCGAGACTAAAGTGAGATGTTCCTTTTAAAACAAATGAAACATGTGCGGCCTGACAATTTAAGTGCTTTGCGAGCTTCAAACGTAACCCCGTTCTTTTACCCGCCTGCCCCAAACGGTCCTTCAAGTATTTACGGTAAGACCTATATAATAAAATATTCTTCGCTTTGCTAATTGGACACCTCTACTCTTTTATTATTAATATAATAGCACATATATTATAAATTAACTAATATTTGATATGACTAAAGTTTTGATTTCAGTGTGACAATAAAGGTCTTTTAATTTAATTAGAGTTTTAGATGTAAAAAAGATAAGTAATTATAGATACTTATAGGAAATGAGCTGGCCCTTTTATTGCTTTACTTAACTGTATGAAAACATTAATCACAAAGACCATTTATATATTTATTGCCCTATCCCTAAGTGCATGTCTTCCCTCCAATCAAAAACAGGGAGACAGACTTAACCCAAATCAAGTGCAAAAAAACTTAGATACTCAGTCAGGAGATATAGACCACTCAGTGCCAAAAATAGATATAGGTGGCAGCACTGGCGGCGGCGGCTTTGTGGATAAAGAAAAGGTTAAGATGTTAGAGCTTGCTGTTAATGACCTAGTAAGTATGCTTTCTGCATCTAGCAATGAGCTTTTCCAAAATTTACCTAACTCAGTTACAAAAGATATGATTATAAATACAATCAATGATGTAAAGTTTCTCTACAACCCAGATCCATACTCTGACCTTAGATATGGGGTACCATTAAAATTTGACTATAACATAGAGGAAAATACAATTTATGCCACAAAACATTTTTTGATCGAGTACAGCGCTGTACGCAATGTGGACAAGTTATCTGATAAAGACTTTTACAATATCAAAAGAGATATTCAAGCTGATATTCTTCATGAGCTGGCACACTTACTTTTTGATATTGGCAAAACAGAAGAGTCTGATCATGAAGCAAGAACATTTGCTAATAACCTACTCGACTCTTTAGGATCAGATAATTTAATTTGTCTTATTAAAAATGATCAATTTATTAACTACAAAGCCAATAATGATGAAACAATAGACGAGGATGTTGAACCAGTTGAAATAGATCGTGACAAAACTATGGCAATTATTGAACTGAACTTACCAACAGGAACAGTATTATCATACGATGGACATTTTGGCTCTTCAATCTCCTACTCCATGTTCCCCTATGGTGGCACATACCTACAAGACGTAAATCCATTTGAAGACACCAATGAATATATTTCTGAAAGAATTTTATTCGACTCTGATTTTTATTATGATTTTTCTGTACAGAATAATCCATTAGACATCTTTTCAGATCGAGACTTAACTATTCCAGGATTTGAAAAAGAAGCCAAGGGTCACCTAAGAGTTCTGCCATACAACGTGGATGAGCCTGAGACATATGATTACATGAACATAGATGATGTACTTTTTGGGTCATTTTATAGAGCGAATATTTGGGCACTCAAGATGAACTCTGAAAATAAAAAAAGAAAGGGACTCTTTACTCACACAAGGTTTGACTTACAACAGTCTAACAATAAAAGATGGAGTTACAAAGGTGCTAAATTAGATATTCATGAGAATAACTATGAGTTCAACACAGAAGATAATAAAGATGATTCTTTTTATATGGTTAATCACCTTGAATACAACAAAGTGAGCACATCAAAAGGCAATCTTAATTTACAAACTAAAGTATTTGATAAATCCAATAATAAACTTGTTAAAACTTATAGTCATAAATTTAATGATTGTATTAAGTATCAAAAGCCATTTAAAATCAAAGAATAATACAGCTAAATTAATTTAAGCTGTATTCTCTAGAACACTTTTTAATTGAATTATTAATTTGAATTAAGCCAGAGTTGTCTGGCACCTGACAACCCAACAACTTATAAACAGCAATATAAACATTATAGTTAGCCAGTAATCCGCCGCGCTTTAAATCAGCACTTGTTGACTCATCAAATATTTGTGGAAATGTGTAAAAAGCTTGCAGCAACATAATGGCCGAGTTTAAAATATCTGTTAATTGTGCAGTTGATTGTTTTTGTGCTAGTACTGGCTCAATTAATAAACGAAACTCCTCACCGGTTAAAGTGTCTATATCTTTATCTCGAGCCAATTGCCCAATGTAAATATTAAAGTCTTCTTTAGCATTTACAAAAAAGTTCTCGACCAAATTATAAAAAATATATGTAGGACCACTTAGATCTTCATTATATTCTTTTGCTACCATAAATTTTTCTTCAATATATTGGAAAATATCTCTTAAAGCTCTTATGCCCACAGGCTTATGCAAAACTTTATAAATGGAAAGCTCAATATTCTGTGAGTCAGTAATTAAACCACCCTTTGGAGTATTAGCCACCGATCGTTCAATTACTTTGGAGGCCGAAGTACAACCAGCACATACTACTATTAATAGTGGCAATATAACTCTGCTTAACTTAAGCATTCTCAAAAAAAAATATTGATTTACTTCTAGTTCAATATTTTGCATTCAAGTGCCTTTAATATGATCTCTAATGGTGACTGTCCACCTTGGGAAGTATTACAGCCCATATTATATAATGATTTTTCTAAGGATTTAACCCGAACAATTAAGGCCCCGCCAGCACTCTCCTCACCAAATGTCTTTCCCAATACGCTTGCTTTATAAATTTCAATCAATTTTTCATTATTAATAGCGCCAGAGCCAATTGAAACTTTATATTTTTTTGCCAGTTTTTTTACTTTTAAGTTAAATTTTTCATTGGTTGAGCTATTAAACTCTAACGACAAAAAATCTTTAAGCTCACTATTATTTAATGAACTTAATCTATTAATAATCTTATATTCCACTTCGATTAATTTAACAAAAGAGCTTGATTGATCGGCGGCAGGCATCCGACCTTGAGTAGCCCCAAACATTGGGAATAAAAATAATATTATATATAAATAATATCTCATACTTTAAAACTCTTTTGATTACTTTTCGTTTTTAAATTTTTCGCGACATCTTAGTGGCAAATCATTGTCTGCAAGCGGTGCTGTTTTACTTGTTACCGTATGAACTATAATTGAATTGGTTTTAGTTCCACTTAACACGGGAACACCTAACGTTAGGACAATTTTATCACCCTCACTCACTAAGCCATACTTCACTAATATTTCTTCCACATTTTCTATGGCCTCATCAGTAGAGTTATAGGTATCGATTGCAAAAGTTTGAATTCCCCAAGGTAACTCAAGTGCGTTTAAGGTGTCTTCAATTTTAGTCATGGATATTACGCGCGCCTTGGGTCTAAAACCAGAAACTAAAGTGGCTGTTCGCCCTGAGGTACTTAAACAGACTATGGCATTAGCATCAATTTTCATGGCGGTTAAACAAGCACTTGCTGCAATGGCCTCAGGCCCCTCCACTAAGTCTGGGTCTAGAGAAATATCATAGTAAAAGAATCCGTCTCCGGCCTCCACTTCTTTAATAATTTCATGCATAGTAGAAATACATTTAAATGGGTGGTCGCCAGTTGCACTTTCAGCCGATAGCATTAAAGCATCTGAACCATCAAGCACGGCATTGGCCACATCCGTCACCTCTGCTCGAGTCGGTCTTGGGTTATGAACCATACTGTCTAACATTTGCGTGGCCGTCACCACAGGACGATCCATCTCATTACAAAGGGCAATGATCTTTTTTTGCATGGCTGGCAAATGAGTATGGCCAATCTCAATAGCTAAGTCACCTCTAGCCACCATCACCGCATCACTGAGCTCAATGATCTCTTCCAAGTTATCTATTGCTTCAAGCATTTCAATTTTAGCAATAATTTTAATATGTGGATTTTTTTTATTAATGAGATCCCGTAATATTTTAATATCATTCCCTGTACGAACAAAACTTAAGGCCACATAATCCACGTTATTTTCTAAACCAAACTCTAAGTCTTTCAAATCTTTTTCTGTTAAACAATCGATTGGCAGTTCAAGACCAGGTAAGTTAATCCCTTTGCGGTCTTTTAAAGTTCCTCCGTAAATCACTTTACAAAAAACTTCGTCACCTTTTATTTCCTTAACCACTAACTCAAAGAGTCCGTCATCCATTAGGATTTTAGCACCTGGCTTGCAAACTTTTTCAATGTTTTTAAAGTCAGTTGGAATTTTCCCTTGAGAACCCTCTTCATAATTATGAGATATACTTACCACTTCACCTTCAGTTAATTCTATAGAACCTTCCGGAAATCGTCCCACTCTAATTTTAGGACCTTGTAAGTCTTGAAGAATTGTTACTGGAGCCTTTAACTCTTTTGATAAAGCTTTTATTGTTTTAATGGAAAACAAATGATCTTCATGGCTTCCGTGGGAGAAGTTAAGTCTAGCCACATTAATGCCGGCTTCAATGGCTTTTTTTAGGTTCTCTTTTGAAGAGAGTGCTGGGCCGATGGTTGCTACTATTTTTGCTCGTCTTTCAGATAACATAACTCATTATAAGCACTATTTTAAAGCCTTGCCTAATGAATTTTCTACTATAGTGAGCTTTCCCCAAATCTTGAAAGAGCATCAGTTCATAACGTGCTCAGACAGCTGCCTTTCAGGCAGAACTGCGCGCGTTATAAACTGATGCTCTTTCAAGATTTGGGGAAACAATAACAATCTTTACTATTTTATATATTCACAGCAGGAAAAACATTGATAATAGATTTCGCTAACACGAAGAGGCACATGCCTGAGCTAATGAAAAACAACAATTGCGTGGTGTAAAATATAATATTTTCAGCGGAGAAGTCCCAGTTTTTTAGCTCTTCATCAGTTTTATCTTTAGTTCGAGTATTAAGAATCATTTCCTCAAAGTGATTGTAAAAGCAAGAGACCACAAAATTGACCATAAAAAATGCAAAAAACATAACTGCCAACTTTTCCATTTCAGAAAACAGTCGCGAGTTTTCAAAGTGCGTGTTCTTATATGTATATAAAAAAAACAAGCCCGGAAAAGCAATAAACTTAAAAAACAAAAGGGGCCATTTTTTTAAGCGCAGCAGAATTCTTCTCCAAGAAATAAGAACGGTCTTACTAGTTTGAATGTATTTGGCGTACTTGCTGGCAGCCCTTAGGTCTGGTTTGGCTTTAGATAAGTACTCCACTATTTTATGGTTATTTTGCAGTAAAGACAGAAACCTATAAGTTGAGCCATCATCCGTTTTAATTTTAAATCCACCAAAAAACCTTGGAGAAAACAAAGTAAACTTTAAATTAGTAACATAGTCTAAATTGACCTTTTTTTCCTTTTTTTTAAATTTTATATATAAATATTTATCTTCTAACTTATATTTAGAAAATATATTTGGACGGATAAAAAAGTAAAGTCGAAATAAAATTGATAATGGAACAATCACTGAAATGAATAGCTTTATGCCAGTGAATATATAAGTCTCCGATGTTAGTTTGGCTAAATTTACCCTAATTAATACCAAAAGGAATACAATAGTAAGTGCCACTAAAAACCAATAGATCTTTTTTATGGTGGGCCTATATTCAAACTCTGTCACTTCCATGATCAGATTGTGTACGAAACAGCCTTAAGAAACAAGAAAATACTGCTAAAATATTAGATATAAGGGGCTGAAATCAGTTATTTTAATCAACTTTTAAACAGTACAGAAAATTTTACCAAAGGCCTATGTTTTTCTGAAAAATACATAAAAATCCATTATATTAGGTATTCATTCTCAGGAGAATTAAATGAAGAGTTTATTAGCTTTACTTATTTTTGTAACTAGCCCACTTGCTTTTGCAACCTATGACCTAACAATAACAGATCACTTTGAAGAAGTGGTTAGTACAATTGATGCGGTCACTAGTGAGCATGGACCAGAAGACGTACTTGTTGTTTTTGATATTGATCACACATTAATACTTGTTGATGATTGTATTAAAAAGCCTAAAAAAACTAAAAAGGCAAATGGCAAAAATAAAGAGTCCTTTGCTCACTTCATAAAGCAAGTTTGGAAATGTGATTCTTACCTAACAAACCCTGCCCTTCCTGAATTTATTGAAGACCTACAAAGTTATGACTATAAAGTTATGGCGTTAACTGCTCGAGGTGGTAACTTAGTTGACCCAACTATTGAGCAACTTAAAAGTAAGCGCATGAGATACAGCAAAGAAAAAGACTCTGGTGCCGCTGAAATTGATTTTTCAGAATCTGCTCCTAAAGACCTAGTTAGCAAAAGAACTAAAACTGAGTACAAGTATGTGGTTCAAGGTAAAAGGGGCCCATTAAACAAAACTCTCACTTATAAAGAGGGTGTAGCATTAGTGGGTGGTGCTGATAAAGGCCAAGCACTACAGGCTTTCTTAAAAAGCATTGGCCATAGCTACAAGCAAAT
>CALLBC010000252.1 GCA_938001965.1 uncultured Bdellovibrionales bacterium
CCAGTTTAAGTTATTTAAAAAGAAAGATGTTACCACTTACATACGTTTACTTGAAAAAGTGGTTATTAACACATTAGCTAAATTTGATATTGAGTCCTATCAACGCTGTGAAAAAATTGAAGTTGAAGGTGAAAGCCTTGAGGCTACAGGTGTTTGGGTGGGTGATCAAAAGATTGCCTCCATAGGAATTGCTGTGAGACGTTGGGTGGCTTATCACGGTATTGCCATTAATGTTTTTAAAGATGAAAAAGCCTTTTCTGGAATTAACCCATGTGGTTTTAAACCAAGCACAATGGTGTCAATGGAAGAAGCAACTGCACAGCCAGTGAATATCTCTGATATAAAAAAAATATTTATTGATGAGTTTAATAAACTAATTAATTAGTCACCAAGGAATAGTGCAGCACTTCCAATTTCTGATAAGACAATTAAAGATAAACCAATAGTTCCCTTATTTTGTTGAATATAATTATCTACGCTTCCTAAGTTACTGACCGCATCTTTTGCTTCTTGCGACATTTGCTTCACAGCTTTAAGTTGCTGATTATTTAAGCCAAGGTCTAAAGCTTTATTTAACTTATCTATATTAAATGATCCTGATTGAGAGACTGCATTTAATAAGCGTGTATCATTTTGTTTAACTGCAGTTGTGAACTTTTCTGAAAATCGGACCATTGATTCAATGGCATCTACATCAACGCTACTATTAAAAAAACGATATTCAACAGTTCGCGCGGAAGGCTCTTCAAGAAGGCGCCTTAAATTTAAGGCAGTTCTTTTATCTTCTGCACTAGCTTTAGCTAGTGACTCAGTAGTTTTATAGACATTGTTTTTTGTTTGTTCTAAAAACTTTTCTGGATGTTCTTTTGCAAACTTATCAACTCGGTAACCATGACTTGAAAAGGAAGACTTTGCAGCTTTATCAATTTTAGCATATTCAGTGGCTAACCGGCTTGCTTGTGATGCACTCATATTAGTTGCTCCAACATGAACATGCACACCACCAAAAACTGGGTCACTTTTTATTAAGCCTTTGCCAGATAATTTTGAGATGACCTGATTATATAATTTTTTATCATCTAGACCTTTTAAAACTGGGCTAACGATTTCTACGCCAGAGCTTCTTAGTGATGGGTCACCAATGACTTGCCATACATGCTCTTTGCCATCTTTTATATACTTAACATCATAGCCAACTAAACCTTTGAGTGGGTTACTGGTTATTTGTAATCCTTCAATGCTACTGCCGATGGCATCTTCTATGGATTTTTTTACATTTTGAGCTACTATTTTTCGGGTAACTCCTTTTGTCATTAGAGCTTCAACTTCAATTCCAACTGATAGGCTATCATCAGCTAATTGCCCGTTGGCTATGGAGTTAGTTGAGAGTGATCTAGTTTTATTCCCAATTGATATTCTGTTTAGAGGGGCAGCAATATGTCTAACAGCAGCGACTGTATTTTGTGCTCCTCTAGTAATTACACCAGCGCCAGCAACTGCACCAACTGTATTTCCTAAAACTCTTCCGCTGGCATATACTAAATCAGACTGATGTCTTTTGCGAACAGATTCGGGTAAGCCTGGTAGGTACTTCGTAATTAAAACTTGGCGGCCACTTTTCATTGAATCTTGGATTGCACCATAGGCATTAACTCCAGATCCAGCCGCTAACCCTGCTGTGGATGCAGCCATTAATGGGCATGCTGCTGGAGAAGATGGAGGAAATAAAAAACAAGCCAGTGCACTTCCCACAGAAAGCACTGCACCTGCAGCCATTGTGCGCCCACTAACTGTTTGATTTTTTATACCTAATTTACAAGAGCAAATTTCTTTACCAGTAAAACTCCTTTGGCTTGAAGGTAGCTCATTTAGTAAGTCACGAGTTGTATTATGATCGATATCAAGTAAGCCACAATCATCGGCCTTACATAGCTTACTATAGCTATTTAGAACTTTTCCGTACCAATTATTAATACCTAAATTGACACGTTTCTCTACTGCTTTTGGAAGTTCAGAGTTAAATACTTTTTTTGCTAATTGGATTGCGAATTTATCATTACGATCAGAATTTTTAGAGTCTTTAATCTCAACATATTGACCAGTTTTCTGATCAGGAAATAATAGAGTGTCCATTAAGTCTGATCTCTCAAATCCATCAAGCTCTTCTAAGTTATAATACTTTGTATACTGAGAAAATGAAAAGTGAATTAACTTAGCCATGGGATATGTTTTTAAAATTTTATTCTTTCGTTCTTTTAACCTCTCTCGCTCTTCATCAGTAATAAATACCCAGCCAGGTTGCAAGCTCCTATTAATTCTTTTTAGTGTGGCAGCGGCAAGTCCGTATCGTCGTTTCAGATCCTTTTTATACAATTGTTCACTATTCGAATCTTTAAATTGAATAGCTAAATTAGCATTTTTTGAATCATTTAAAATTTTAGTGGCTGTATTTGCACCACAACTTTTACGAAGTTTTTTTGATAATTTATTTCTTATTTTCTTAGTAGCTTTATCGTCATTAACTATAAAATTTCTAACAGCTGAAATTTGTTTTAAATTATCTACACCATTTGATATTAATTTTTCACGAACTTTTGCCGCAATACCGGCTTGACCAAGGCTTCCAACTGTTTCTGTAATCGCCGATACCTTTCCGTTCATATTTTGGTTTTCATTATTATTGCATGGAGCTTTTTTTGTTGTGCAGAATTTACTATTGAAAAGTAAATCACCCTTGGCAATAGTCTCTGAATAGCTGACCCCAAAGAAAAATAGAGGTAATAGGATTAAAAATAGTTGCTTTAGAAGTCTCATGCTCAACTATATATCGGGTCTTTACTGTCTTAATATGAGAATATTTTAAGATTATTAAGCCTTTAGACTTATGTGAATTTAGTTTTAGAAATTTACTGATCTAGACTAAAGTGTTACTTACGGACTACTCCATCGCCTGTAATAACTTTACCGGATTTAGCCTCATTATAAGTGATAAATATATTACTGTTTAATTTTAGATTATCACATAAAGCATGGGCCGTGAGTTTAAGTAACTCCTCAATCCTTTGTTCACTTAAACCTTCAAAGCAGGTGAGTTCAACAAGAGGAGGATGAGTGTCTTCTGGCTGCAATTGAGCTGAGTTCTGGCCTTCAAAATAATTAGCTGGAGTTATTTCATCCCATGTCACCCAAACCTGTGAAGGTCTACAGTTATAAAAATCTGCAATGGCTTGTGATGTACATTTTATAGCGATAGGTATTAAATTTGGGTCTTTTGTGGTAGCGCTCTAACTTTTAAAATAGGCATTATTTTTTATCAATAGTTATGGCAAACTTTTTCACACCAGCTGATTTAATTGTATCAATAATGGTAACCACATCACCATGTGAGATGTCTTTATCGGCTGCAATAACAGCTTGGATATCAGGCTTTTCTGTTAAGATATTTTTTGCGTAAAGCCCAAGTTCTTCTTTGGTAGTGGGCTGGCCATTTAATTTAAGTGCTCCCGTTTTGGAAATACTAATTGCAAGTTTAGAGGCTTCAGTTTTGTCACCGCTTGCTGACTTGGGTAAATTCACATTAATACTTGGTTTCATTATCAGGGGAGTCGTAACCATAAAAATGAT
>CALLBC010000253.1 GCA_938001965.1 uncultured Bdellovibrionales bacterium
AGAGTATCACAAGATCAGCGATGAGTATGATGCTGTATCTAACAAAATCAGAAGGCTAGAAAAAGAATATAAGTTAAAATATGGATTTAGTCGTGACAAAACATCTTCTAAATATACCCATTCAACTAAATTATTTGGAAAATTTTTAAAGAAAATTGAGCTTAACATCCTTGAAGAGGGGCCATGCTCATCAAAACATAAAGATGATGTTGATGCCAGCGTAAGCGAGGACACTCACAGAGCTAGCATATGCTTTAGCCTTGAAAACCTGTCTCGCTTACCTAAAAACACTCTTCATGAAATCATTGCAGGACTCTGGTTTCACGAATTAGCACATATGACTGGCTCCACTGAAGATGCGGCACAAAAAATCGAGCATATGATGGTTAAAGTCTACAATAACAAAATTCTTCACCGATTACAAAATAGTAACATCAAACTGGATCAAGCTGAATTTGCTGAATCAAAACTTCAATTAGATGTTGAGTGGTTCCCGCAAGACATTGAGTCTTACCATGTCGTAAAGGGTTCTCTTTCTGAAGATTACGAAACTATTCTTCGCCAAGCTTATACTCGCTTAGCTAATATGAGGCATTATTCAACACAGTTTAAGTTTCACTTCCAAGACGCAGTTATTGATACAAACATCACAAACAATAATGAACAAGAAAATCTAGTGCAAGCTGTGACTGAGAATTTAGAAGTTTTACAGGACTTAATACACAAAAATGAAAAGCTCAGCATGTGGACTAAAGAAAAGCAAAGTAGTCTTACAGAAAGCTATAATAATTTGAGTAAAGCCTTCAGAGAGCTTTATAAACAGCTAACTGGTAATGAAGTAGAATAAAGGAAAGTAAATGCATCAGCTAAATCTCAAAACAAAAAAAATAACTTTATTAAGTAAACTTACACTTAGTGTTTTTCTACTATTATGCATGATCGCTTGTGGAAACCCAAATGAGTCATCAAACAGTGCCCCTCAAAAAATACAAGGCACCTCAGATGGTGGCGGCGGTATTATTGCCGGCAGCACTAAAGAAGAGGTAAAGGAAGCGATCTATAGAGTTCGTGAGCGCATTGCAAATCTATTCGATGTTGATTATGAGGCCTATATAAAAGAATTAAACGTACTAGACAACAACGATGACGGGTATAAAGTGATTGAGATTACGCGTAAAATCCTACAGGAACGTGATTTTTCAGTTGATGATGATTTGCCTAACTCATTTGTCAGAAAAATTACTATCAGAAGCTTTAATTCCAAACTACAAAAATTACATCGCAAACTCTTTTTAGCTAAACAAAAAAAACAAGAAAATGAGACTACAAAAATTAAAGCCCAGATCGAAGAGGTTTTGAATGAACGATCTAAATATCGTCAAACCATTAGTAATGAAAAAGAAAAAATCAGAAAAAATTTTAGTAAATTCTTAATGGGAATAGAACTAGAAATCCTTAATGATAGGGCTTGTCATTCTAAAGATAAAAATCACACAGATGCCAGTGTTAGCAAGAATACACTGGATGCAACTATTTGCTTTAGCCTTAAAAAACTTACTCGCATACCTAAAATAACACTGGAAGAACATATTGCTGGATTATGGTTTCACGAACTAAGCCATATGACTGGACATAATGAAACTGATTCTCAAAATATGGAGAAGGTGGGCTTAGCAATTTCTAGAAACTTCCTCTCTCCCACCTCTTACGAGGATGAATATCTCCACATAGCCCACAATCAAGGTGTAAGGTTTTATTCGTTTACAATGAATATACTCAACTTTCTAGGGGAAGACTGGGTAGATAACCAAAGATCTAGAGATAGCCTCAGAAGAGCACATATTACTACAGCAAATTTCCGTAACAGTCTTGCCATTTTTTCTGAAAATTTTAATAAGGCAATCCACGATATTAAAATCGGCAATGATAAAGATCAAATCGACCATATTGAAAATATCTTAAGGTTATTTTTAGAAATTTCAGACATTATTGAACTCCACTATGATGAACCCGCTCACTTATGGACTCTTGAAAATTTAAAAAAATTGGCAGTTAACTCAAATGAATTAGGTGAATACCTTAGCTCATTAAAAATACGTGTTCGTCAAAGCAAAAAAGAATCTGGAGATACAAGTGACTAAATATTTAAAATTCTCTTTAATGCCGACAAACTTGTTCATGCTTCTTGCTATAGCTATCATTTGCTCTTGTTCCAGCAATTCTGAGCCCAACACTACTCCTCAAAAAACACAAGGCACCTCAGATGGTGGCGGTGGTATTATTACTGGCAGTACCAAAGAAGAGGTGAGAACGGCCATTTATGAAACTCGACAGTGGTTAGCCCTACTTATTAATGAAGAAGCATACATTGCGGTGCTACCCAAAAAAAACTTGCATGAGTTTAGTGATAAAGAATCAAAAAACCTACTAGAACTTGCCATGAAAGCTATTCATAGAACTGATTATGATGGAACTCCTTCAAGCTTTAAAAAAATAAAAGCATTGCAAGACTGGATGATGGAATTACAATTTAAAATCTCTGACTTGGCAATGGCTAAACTCAATAACTCAAAAGAGCAAGAAAAATTATTGAAAATTGAAATTGAGCAAATGCTTGAAAAAAAACAGGATAATTCAAATCAAGCGAAGGCAAAAGAGCTGGCTTCAACTAAAAAGTTTAGCCGTTTTATAATGGGCATTAATTTAAATATTCTCCAAGAGGGGCCTTGCAAATCCAAAGACAAAGACCACGCCGATGCCAGCGTCAGTAAAAACAGCCTAAATGCCACAGTTTGCTTTAGCCTTGCAAAACTCACTCGCATCCCTAAAGCATCATTAAATGAACATATCGCTGGACTTTGGATGCATGAACTCAGCCATATGGCAGGACTCAATGAAAACGATTCGCAAAAAGTGGAAAAGCTCACCATAAGCGTTTATAAAAACTTTTACAGAATAATTTTAGGTTACAGTTACCATACAAACAGAGCTTCTATCGCAAAGGACAACTTATTTTTTGCTGTAAAGAAATATGCTAAAACTATTCGTGAGTACTTAGATGAAAATAAACTTGTTCGAGGTCGAGTAGACCCATCCGACCCAGAGCATACCATGTGGCTTTTAAATATAACTCTAAAAGCGAACAAACATATGAACGATATTTACGATTACAACAGAAGCTTCATAGAGCACTTCAAGAGTATGATCTCCAAGTTAAAATCAGACAAAAATACTGAAGCCATATTATTAGCCGAACAGGCATTAATCCCTTTAGAGAGGATCCTGGACTTAATAAACCTATATACAAATCAAACCTTAGGATCTTGGAGCGAGGAGCACCTTGCTAGGCTCAATAAGTACCTTGAGACATTTGATGAAACTATTACTGAGTTTAACAAATTAATGAATAGAAAGATAAATGATAATTAGTAATTAGTAATTAGTAATTAGTAATTAGTAATTAGTAATTAGATTCACGTGAGATTATTATTGAAGCCTATGACAATTTAAAAACAGAGACTAAAACAAAAATAATTGAAACACACATAGAAAGCCTACGCAAGAACATTCATTTAGCTAGATCCGAAACAAAAAAACCACTGCCAGTAGTAGCAGCGCAAGAGCTATTATCTAAGACAACACAAATGGCTCTTGATCCAAAAACTTGCCGACAAATAATTAAGAACTAAATAACCAAGCAGAAGTTAATTTATATTCGGTCATCATAGTTACCACCAGAGAATTTAAAAAATTTCCTAAAGAAACGCCCAATTAAAGTTAGGCCATACCAAATTATGCCATAGGCAAGTATGTAATGATAACAAGTGCCGTACACCTTCAGTTTATCGCCAAAGCTGGCTGCGTGGTAATTTTCCTCTATGTAGAAAAGCACAAACACTACAACAGCAGTGATTAAGAACTTAATTGCGAG
>CALLBC010000254.1 GCA_938001965.1 uncultured Bdellovibrionales bacterium
TTCAATTTCTATCTAGTATCAAGCCTAGTACTTACTTAATATTTAAATCATTAAATGCTTTTATTAGTCTTGTACTGAAAGATTGTTCTGCTACTCGCAGCCACTTCCTTGGATCATAGTATTTTTTATTGGGAACATCATCACCCTCTGGGTTTCCAATTTGTCCCTGTAAAAAATCTTTTTTAGAGGAATAATAACCCTTAACACCATCCCAAAACGCCCACTGTAAATCAGTATCAATGTTCATTTTAATTACACCATAATCAATGGCTTCTGAAATTTCTTGTGGAGATGAGCCAGATCCGCCATGAAATACAAATCTTACTGGGTTGTCTTTAAGGCCAAATTCTTTTTCAATATGTTTTTGCGAATTATCTAAAATACTTGGAATTAATTTAACATTCCCAGGTTTATAAATACCGTGCACATTCCCAAAGCTTGCAGCAATGGTAAAGTTTGATCCCACTTCAGATAAGGTCTTGTAAGCATAAGCAACATCTTCAGGTTGAGTGTAAAGTTTAGAATTATCAATGTCAGTATTATCTACACCATCTTCTTCGCCACCAGTAATGCCCAATTCTATTTCAATACCCATATCAATTTCTTTCATACGTTTAAAATAATCTACACATATAGAAATATTTTCTTCTAGGCTTTCGCCGGAGAGATCCAGCATATGAGAGCTAAATAAAGGTTTGTTGTTTTTCTTATAAAATTCTTCACCAGCATCTAGCATACCATCAATCCAAGGTAATAATTTTTTTGCGGCATGATCAGTGTGAATGATTGCACTCACTCCATATTTTTCAGCCATGGTGTGAATATGCGTGGCTCCGGAGCAGGCTCCTAGTATTGAGGCCTCATGATTGTCATTATTAATACTTTTACCGGCAACAAATTGCGCTCCGCCGTGACTGAATTGAATTATAACAGGGGAGTTAACTTTAGCTGCGGTTTCAAGGGTTGCATTAATTGAATTAGTGCCAACAACATTGACTGCCGGTAGAGCAAATTTTTTACTTTGAGCAAAGTCATATAGACTTTCAAGCTGTTTGCCGTACACGAACCCAGGTTTTAAACTCTCCATAATAACTTCCTTTAACTGATAAGATTGAGATATAAATAAAGCATTTTGCAGGTCTGCGGCAAGTAGAAATTACAATAAAGGTCATAAAATCTAAGTGTTTATGGGCATAGGGTAAGAAGATTCAATTTTTTGTTCCAACTCAGCCTAATTTCTATTATGTAATAAGGTGTGAAAGAGGCGGATTTACTTAATTATATCAAATTAAACCCATATTTCTTGGGTCCCATGGCTGGTATTACCGACTGTGCCTTTCGTTCATTTATGCGCAAAATGGGGTGTGGGGTGGTAACCACCGAATTAGTTTCTGCCACTGGCCTAATTTATAATAGTGAAAAAACTAAAAAGTTAATGTCATTCACTGAAGACCAGTCTCCTGTTGGAGTGCAAATTTTTGGTTATGAATTAGAGCATTTTACCTATGCTGCAAAGTATGCCACAGATGCTGGCGCTGATTTTATTGATTTAAATTTTGGTTGCCCAGTACCTAAGGTTGTAAAAAAAGGTGGAGGCTCAGCAGTACTCAAAGATTTAGTTCAACTAAGAAAAGTATTACGTGCAGTTCAAGAAGGTGCAGGAGTTCCTGTCACAATTAAAATTAGAACTGGATGGGATGAGGAAAACCGTAACGCCATAGATGTTGCTCAGGTGGCCTATGATGAGGGTATTACTTGGGTTGCTATACATGGGCGTACACGTCAAAAAGCATATAAGGGTAAAGCCGATTGGGAGTTTATTAATGAAGTTGCAAATGCAGCAAAACTTCCAATTATTGGTAATGGCGATATTGTTAGCGCCAAGATTGCAAATGAGCGTTTAAATAATACGGCATGTGCTGGTGTTATGATTGCTCGAGGGTGTTTGAAGAACCCATGGATATTTATGGAATCACAAGGCATAAATCCCGAGAAAAATTTTACCGCCATGTTTAGAGACCTTAGAATGTTTTTACAAGAGCACTTTAACGATTATATTACGTCATTACAGTATAAAAAGTTAGCGGCCTGGTATTCTGCAGGGTACCCACAATCATCTAATTTCAGAAAAAGTATTTTTCAATTAAAAGAAAAATCAGAAATTTTCAGTAGGGTAGAAGAGTATTTTGAAAGAATACAACATATTGAACAAGAAGACACATCTGACCAACCATTCCTAATGGGCGGCCATGGTTAGCCCGTAGTAAGCGTAGCTTACGTTAGGGCGATAAAAAAAAGTTTTCAGATAATAGCGCTTCGTCCCCATTGGACGATGCGATGTTATCTGAAGTTCCTAGTAGCATCAATTTTAGCAGAGGTCTCAATAACCCGTATGCACAAAGTGCATGTGAGGACGATAAACAAACTTTAAGACTATAGCGTTTCTTCGCTTTCGGGTTCAGTATCTTCAATAGGCTGATCATCAACTGGCGGTGCTTCTACTTGAACGTCCCCATCTTCAATAATGTTATTTTCTTCGCTTAATTCTTTTTTAATTTCATCGCTAATGTCTTCCTGCATTTGTTCTTCTGCAGGATCAGGAATGGGCTGGTCAGATTCATTGAGTAATGTGTCTGGATTGTCGGATATTTGATAATATAAATTTGTATTAGTCCAAGGGAACTCATCAATTTTACTGACGGCAACGTCATGCTCTTCTTTAACTATTTTTTTAAATAATTTCAGCTTATGTAATAGAGTTTTGATTCGTTTTCGAGAATATTTAGTAAGTTGTTTGTTGTAAAATACGGCAGAGTATTTTTTTGGGCTAGGCACTAAGTATACTAAAAATGCACTTTCTAAAACATTAAGTTGGCTTGGACTCTTGTTAAAATAATGGCGAGCGGCTTTTTTTATTCCATAAATATTTTTTCCAAACTCAATAACATTTACATATCGTTCTAAGATTACTTTTTTTGAGTATTTTTTTTCAATTTTTGCAGCCAGCATAGCTTCAATAAATTTTCGTTGAATAGATTTCTCAGGAGATAAGAAAACATTTTTTGTGAGCTGTTGGGTAATTGTAGACCCGCCCCTTAAATATGAAAAGGCCCTAAGGTTGGCTTCAAAGCTGTTCCTAATCTCTTGCCAATCAAATCCATTGTGTGAGTAAAAAGATGCATCCTCAGCAATAACAATTAAATTTAAAAAGCTTTTAGAGATTTGATCAATGCGGGTGTAGTTTTCTCCGCCAGGGCAAAGAAAAACTTCAAACATTTTAGTTTTATGACACTTATTTAAAATGCCAATATCAG
Organism: uncultured Bdellovibrionales bacterium; assembly: GCA_938001965.1. Classification (GTDB taxonomy): domain Bacteria; phylum Bdellovibrionota; class Bdellovibrionia; order Bdellovibrionales; family UBA1609; genus JAHDIR01. The sequence goes on from CALLBC010000254.1 coordinate 3,315, forward strand.
TACTTTGAATATCATAATAAGTTTTTATAGATAAAAAACTAAATATTAAAAATATTGGCAAAACAAAAAAAAGAAAGAATTTTTTCACAGTTTATTCTCTTTTACCCATTCAATGCTTTCTTTAATATAGGTTGTTGCGGGAAGGGGGGAGAGGCCCAATTCTTTTTGGGCTTTACTAGAATCAAACCAATGATAGAAAGTTGAAATTTTTGCATTTTCACTACTTACAGGAAAATTCTTTCCAAAAAGAGTTAAAATATCACCAATGACTCCTAGAACTTTAAGCACAAAATTGGGTAATAAAATGCTTGGAGCTTTTTGCCCGGAATACTCAGCAATAGTTGTAAATAGTTTTTTTATAGAAATATTTTCGCCAGTTATGATATAGCGTTCGCCATTTTTACCTAATTCAACGGCTTTTATCAGGCAATCCACCACATCTCGAACTCCAATAATATTAACTCCACCAGAGGTGTAAAAAGGGAATTTCCCTTTAGCGACCTTAAGTTGAACACTGCGACTGCCTTTTTCAGCATCTCCTGCTCCGTAAATAGTACTTGGGTTTATAATGCTAGTGTTGATTAAACCTTTTTGAGATTGTTCTATAACAAATTCTTCAGCTAGTCTTTTAGTTTCAAAATACCCAAAATCAAATTTCCTAATATTATATTCAGAGTCTTCTGTTAATGGTGTCTTGCCATCAAAGCTAACTCCAACGGCGCAGGTCGAACTCATGTGAATAAATTTTTTAATGTTTTTATTTTTACATTCTTCAACAATGTTTTTAGTTCCTTGTACATTAACCTTTTCCATTTGGGCTCTTTGCTTTTTTTTGTAAGCAACCAGGCCAGCTAAATGAAAAATTACATCCGTTTTTTCACTTAGTTGTTTAAGTGATTCCGGGTCAGTGATGTCACCTTTTAGAATATTTAAATTAGGATGTTTTTTGGTATAGAGTTCAGGCTTTCTGACTAAGAGGTCTACCCGATGGTTATCATTTAAGAGACGGTCAACTAGCCATGAGCCAACAAAACCAGTTCCGCCTGTAACAAATGTATGCATAAAAAAAAGCCACCCTTACTTAAAGAATGGCTTATAATATATTAATATATATCTATTGTGAAATTATTAATTAAACCAGTTACTGTGAATAAACCCTTAAATTCTAAGTCCTTTATATTTTATAAAGCGCGCAGTTCTCGCCTTAGGCGAGCTGTTTGAGCACTTTGTGAAATATAAAGGACTTAGAATTTAAGAGTTTATTCAGCGAAATAGGTATTAAACGTTTTCTCGTTCAATAGTAACTTTTTTCATTGTAACTGCATGTACAGGCCTATCTTGACCATCAGTATCAACCATAGAAATTTTATTTAAAAGGTCCATCCCTTCAACAACTTCACCAAATACAGCATGGCCACCACGACGAGCTTGATTCATAGGGTGATCAAAATCTAAATGTGGTGTTGCAGCTACTGTAATAAAGAATTGGCTGCCATTTGTATTAGGCCCAGAGTTAGCCATTGATAGTATACCAGCTTTACTGTGCTTTAGCTCAGGGTGAAACTCATCTTCAAATCTATAGCCTGGGTTACCCATACCACTGCCTTCAGGGCAGCCACCTTGAATCATGAAATTGTCAATAACTCTGTGGAATACAAGTCCGTCATAATAAGGTTCGCCGTTACGAACGGTATTCTTGTTATGGGTTCCCTCGGCAAGTTGTACAAAGTTATCTACAGTTTTAGGAACTAAACGATCAAATAGTTTAACTTTTAATTGTCCCCAGTTTTCATTATTACATTCAATATCAAATATAGCGTGCATATTAGCCTCCACGAGTTTTAGGTATATTTATTAGCTTTTAAGGGTCCTGTCAAATTATACAATTTGAGTGAGCAGGCTTTGATTTTGCGCTAGTAGACTCTGTATTTCACTCTGAACATCACTTAAGCTCATTTGAAGGTGCCTGGCAAGGCGAGTGAAGTTTGGGTCTGAAAATGTAATCATTGTAGTGTGATTTTGAGATAGAATTTGTGCCGTTTGTTCGTAATAGCGAAGCTTCACATAATTAGCTTTAAGCTTTGGTATTAAGTTAATTTGATTAAGCATTTCAAGAGTTCTTGAGTCAGTAGGGATTAGTTTGTTTTTCAAAAAATAAATTTGAAGAGTAAATTCAATATCAACTAAACCGCCCTTGGAATATTTTAAATTAATAGAGTCATCACTTTTTTTAACATCGGTGTAGTTTTCTTTTATAACTTGTTCTTTAATATCAAAGAGCTGTTTATGGAAGTCCATAGGGAATTTTTTATTTACTAAAGCATTTAGAATTTCATTTTTTAATCCATCGTCTGTAAGTGGAGTTGATTTGAGATAAGATTGGGCTTCCCATGGTTTTGCATCATTTAAAATATAATTTATTAGCTGTTTCTTGGTGGTAATTATTGTACCTGTTCCAGATTGGGGGCGTAGTCTCATATCAATTTGATAAATTTCACCCCCTTGTTGGCGGTTAGTTAAGAAATTTATAAATCGGCGTGATATCTTTATGTCGTCCTCAGATATATCTTTTTCGGTATAAAATATAAAATCTAAATCAGAAAGTAGCCCTAACTCTGATCCACCCCATTTCCCGAGCTTTACTATGCCAATGGAATTGTTTTTAAATTTATTTTTTAAAACAGCAAGGAGGTGGCCGCAAATTTTATCAGCTGTCATTGAGCAAGTGTCAGTTAAATTATTAGTATTCTTACTTGTTAAAAACTGACTACTTACGAGTAATTGATTTAACTGTTTATAGTCGGCCAGTTGAGGTAATAAATCATCAAGGTTTAACGAGAAGTTCTGTGTTTTCTTTAGCAAAAAGCTATCTAAGAGTTCAGGTTTAGATGAAATTAAATTTCCTAAGTAAGGAGAGCTACTAAGTATTACTGCTAATTCTTTTACGATATTTGGTTCTTGTTCTAATAAATGGTAAAAACTTCTTTTTGGGCGAATGGACTTAATAAAATCATAAAGTAAGCTCAGACTTAATGATTTGTCTAAGCCGTGTTCATTCACATTATTAATAAAATTAAATAAAAATCTAGATCGATAAATTTCATCAACCTGATTGTCTTTTGCTAAGACAGTGAGTTTTACTAATTTAGGCCAAATTTCATTGACCAGTTCTTGATCGAATCCTAGCTGAGTTAGCCAGTTAATTTGTTTTTCCATCAAAATTGGCAGTGGGGAATTGAGCTCAGGCTTTTCACCAATTAACTTGGCTACTAAACCATTAATTTTTTTAAAGTTTAATGAGCCTTTATGCTTTGAATAAAGTTCAGTATTTTGATTTAAAGTATGAGTCTGCTGATCATCGATAATTTGTACTAAATTTTCTAATTTTCTGTAATTCCAATAAGTATTTTTTAATAACTCTGACTCTTCATTTGAGATTATATTATTGGCACAAAGCTTATTTATGGCTTCAGTTGTTTCTGTTGTTTTTAGTTGAGGCAACTTTCCGCCATGTATAACCTGCAATGAATTTATATAAAGCTCAATGTCTCGTATGCCGCCAGCACCAAGCTTTAAATTGATATCATTAGAGTCATTATCATTTGCATGTATATGACTGCGAATATTTTTAATATCATTAATTAAGCTGTAATCTATAAATTTTCGATAACAAAATTTGTCACGAATCTGATTAACTTTATTAATTACATTAGAGTTGCCACAAATAGGAAGTAGGCGATTTAAAGCCACTCTTTCCCAGGTTGCACCTTGTGTCCAATAGTAGTCTTCAAATTGATGTGTGCTACATATTGTTGGCCCTAGTCTTCCCCCAGGCCTTAAGTTGAAATCAAGTCGATAACAAAAACCAAGTTCGCTGTATGAGGATAAAAATTCATTAAATTTTCTATAAAATTTGAGCTGCTCTTTTGTGGCTGGGTGGAGAGAAACAAGTAAGATATCAATATCAGAGCTTAAGTTTAATTCATTGGCACCAAGCTTTCCCAGTGCAAAGAGCGCAAGCTCATCGTTATCAGGAAATAAGTTCCAAACCTCATTTAAAATTTGATTAGTTTTTATACTCCAGTATTTGCAAATCTCTTGCGGCGAATGGGTGTCATGAATTTGCGCTAAGGCAGACTCCAGCCAATGTGTATGCCTTTTTATAATAATTTTTTCAAAGTTTGTTTCACAGTTTTTATCTAATAGGGGCAAGTATCTGCTTATAGCGGGAGAATATTTTTTTGCAAAATTTAAATCACTCTCGCTGTAATCAGATATTTTTTTAAAATTCATTTATCTTTGTTGTCTACTTTAAAAAGGGAGACCATTTTGGTTTATAATAGTTGTGTTTATCATAGGTAATACGCCTTTCGTTAGTCCCATCGGCACTTACCATGTATAGTTGATTGCGGCCAGTTCTGTCACTTGTAAATACTATGTAGCGTCCGTCAGGAGACCAGCTTGGATCTTCATTTGTGGCCATTCGCCCATTGGCTTTTCGTGCACTAGTTAGCCTCTTAACTCCAGTCCCGTCCAGGTTAATGGTGAATATATCAAAATGACCGTTATCGTAACCAGCATAAGCAAGTTTTTTTCCATCCGGTGACCAACTTGGGCTTGCATTATATTTGCCAGCAAAGGTTATGCGGCGGGCCTTTCCACCATTTCTAGACATGACATAAATCATTGGGCGCCCACTGCGATCAGAAGAGAAGGCAATTTGCTTTCCATTAGGAGAAATTGCCGGTTCAACATTCATGGCATTATTGGGGCCGCGAGTAAGTTGGCGAAGTGACTTTTTACCAACAAGGTTCATAGAGTAAATATTTGGGTTGCGATTTAGTGAAATAGACAGCGCGATCTGTTTATCACCAGGGAAAAAGCCGCCCCCAGAATTAATTCCTGTTTTGTAAGAGGCCAAGAATCTTTTACGGCCAATTAAATCATAAATAAATAGATCAATATTATTTTTTTTAAGTCTTCGGTGAAAGGTATAACTACTGTATGTAATTTTTCTTCCATCTCTGGACCAGTTTGGCGATAAGGTAATTCCTTTGTGGTTTGTTACTCTTTGGATGTTTTTGCCATCCCAGTCCATGATATAAACTTCTTTTTGTCCCTTGCGATAACGATCACTAGTGAATGTAAGTTTACTATTAAACATGGCTTTTTTGCCAGTCAGCTTTTCAATAACATCACTGGCAAACTTGTGGCCAATTCGATGATAATTCTTTTTGGTTCCTTGGTATGATTGGCTAAAAATTAATTTTCCTTGGGGAACATAGTAAACAAAAGTATCTAATATTAATTGACCTTTAATTACTTTATATCCTGCTTTAATTAAAAATTCGGTTTCAAGAGGTGTCCAGTTAGCAAATTTAAATCCGTTTGGAAAACCTGGAGCCGGACGTAAGCCAACTTTTCGAGTATCTTCAATAAATGCCTTTGGATCAATAAAACTAAACATAGTAGAAACATCAAGGTCATTTTTTATTGTTGAGAATAAATTTTGTCCTAAATTTACAGACTCCTTTTCTCTAGCTGATCCATAGTATTGTAAGGCAGGAAGGGCGAGTAAACTTTTTTTAATTTTCGCTTTACCAATATCAATGTAAACTCGTTCAGCTGCATGAGAGTTGGGAGTTAGTGCAGTTGGAAAAAAATTGATAATGAGAAGACTTAAAATTAGTATTTTCATATTTCACCTTATGTTTCTTATTAATTAAGTTAAAAGTTTAAAATTAGTTGTTAAAAGTAACAAGTCTTAATTCTCAGGAAAGCCAAATACAATTTCCCTGTTTTGTACCTTTGATTTCAGTCTTTCTGGAGCAACTGGGAACGGTGAAGCCTTTTCTATGGCTCCTAAGATTGTGTTATCAAAATTAGTATTACCAGAAGATTTTATAATTTGTTTTCTAACCACGTAGCCGTTGCCATCAATAACAACAAGGGCCTGCGCTTTTAGGTTTAACTCTGCTAACCACTGCGGTAGCGACCAATTATTAAATAAATGAACTTTTAGGTTGTCATAATACTTACTAAATTGAATAGCATCCATGCCAGAGAAGCTAGTTCCAGGGTTTAACCGCTCTCCTTTAGCTGGGCTAATTTCTGATGATTTATTTTTCTTAGATAGCAACTTATCAAGAGCTGCTTTTTGTTTAAGCTTATTCATGGCTTGTTCTTGAGCCTTTTTACGCTCTTTTTCTTTTTTCTTTTTTTGAAGCTCTTTCTTTTTTTTCTCTTCCTTCTTCTTTTTTTCAAGTTCTTTCTTTTTTTGATCTTCTTTTTTCTTTTTTTCTAATTCTTTTTTCTTTTTCTCTTGTTCAAGATCAACCTTTGGGCCTTCAGGCTCTTTTTCCACTTCGGGCTCTTTCTTGGGTAATTCTTTATCTGGTTGAGGAGTTGGCTCTGGCTCTGGCTCTGGTTCTGGTTCTGGTTCTGGTTCTGGTTCTGGTTGCACAGGCGCTGGTTCATTTTTTTGTGGTAAATAATCAGGGGGTGCAACCATATCAACTTGGATGGATGCAGGAATTACAAAGTCATCATCTTTAAAGTCAAATACACCTGTAAAAAGAAATACAAATACAAATACAATATGGAATATTGCTGATATCCATAAGTACTTATTTAAATTATCTTTCTTTTTATTATCCACTATTTTGCTTTTGGTAAGGTTACTAGTCCGATACTAAATATACCTGCAGCTCTTACTTCGGCCATGGCTTCAGCCACTAAGCCATAGTTAACAGACTTATCCGCTTGTATATATATTTGTTTGTTTTTTCTTGTTTTAAAAGTGTACTTCAATTTTTGGCTAAGTTGACTGAGTCCAATGGCCTCATCACCGGCGTATATTTTTTTATTCTTTTTTATAACTAAGATGTAAGGTTTGTCTGGAGTACTCATGCCAGTGCTCACTGTTTGAGGGAGCTCAACTTCAAGCCCTTGTTTCATCATTGGGGCTGTGACCATAAAGATAATGAGTAAAACAAGCATCACATCAACAAGAGGTGTTACATTAATTTCACTGAGTACTACTCTTGATTTAGAATTATTATTTGAAGCTCCCACTAAGCTTATTCTCCTTTAAAGAAATTTCGTTTAGCGATATTTAAGAAGTCTGCAGCAAAATTTGAAAGCTCAACTTCATGAGATCTAATTTTTGTTAAAAAGTAATTGTAGGCGACAGTGGCTGGTATTGCTGCAGCTAAGCCAATTGCTGTGGCAATCAATGCTTCTGATATGCCCGGGGCTACAACTGCTAAACTGGCCATTCCTGTGGCACCAATTTTTTGGAAAGCTCCCATGATCCCCCAAACTGTACCAAATAGTCCAATAAATGGACCAGTACTTCCAGTGGTTGCCAGAATGTTTAAGCGATACTCCATTGAGGAAATTTGTTTATCAATTTCTTTTTTAATGGCTCTTTCAAGGTTATCAATACCACTTAACATTGGAGAAGATGATGTACCTTCTTTTTCTGCAAGAGTGGAGTCCGCCATTTTTCTTAATTCTAAATAACCTGCTTTGAAAACTTTGGCTAAAGTACTTTTTGGGTAGTCAGATACGTCTGCAAAAATATCATCCAGCGATTTTGCTTTCCAAAATAAGTCACTAAAGGGTTCATTACTTTCTGTTATCTCTTTATATTTTTTGTATTTATAAAAAGTTATGGCCCAGCAAATTACAGACAATGCGATTAGAATAAACAAAGTGAGCTGAACAATTGGGCTTGCGTGAGCAATGGCATCCATGGCGCTCATGTTAACAGCCTCTTTGGCTGCCTCATCAACAACAGGCTGTTGAGCAAATAACTTTTGCGAATTTAACAATAAAGCTAATAACATTATATTACCTCGAGGTTAGCTTGAGTCAGTGCTAGGCACAGAGATCAATTGATTTAGAGAATATTGTACCTATATATGAACGATATTAAAGTCTGTTTATGTTAATTTTAAGTAAAATTATAAGAGGGTAGTTGATAAGCAAAAATATTATTTTTTGTTCATGGACTCTATACTCTTTAACTGGTCTAGGTCTGAGGAAATATATATATTAAAGTGCTTAGGTAAGTCTGTTGTTTTGGCCGTGTCTAAATCTATTGCCAGTAGTTTCTTTCGCTTTAATACTTCTTTAAGAATCCTGCCTGAGAGCTCATCAACCTGTAGTAGAGCAATAATGTCAGCATCAATTTGGGTAATGGTTTCTAAAAAGAGGGCTCCCATTAGCTGAAGTCGAGATGTTAACGAGTGACTCGACATATGAATCCATTTTGGTTGCTTATTTCGCACCTCTCTCCCAATAGCATTGGTTTCTGAGGTCATAATAATACTTAGGTCTGGGTAGGCATTAAGCTCATTAGAAAGCTCTGCAAACATATAAAGCTGTTTGTTTTTAATGTTAATAGCCAATGAATTTGATTTTAAATTACTCAAATAGCCTTTAACAGAGCCAAAGGATTTAGATTTATATGGCTTTTTTGATAGCACTTTAATGACATGCCAGTAATCACCTCGGTACTCAATATCTATATAGGGCACCCAGTTGTCATTTTTATTAATAATTTCAATATCTTGAGATAAGTTCTCCGCTTTGGTTGATTGGAATATATAAATATTTTTAGAAAGCAAAAGAGGGTGTTTGTATTGTGTATAACTCTGTTGGTTCCCTAGTTGGCGAAGACCAAAAATTATTAGGGCTGACCACAATAGGACATTTACTGATATGAAGAGTAGGCGAAAATAGGGGTTTGTCATTACGACCTTATAGGTTGAATTTGCGGATATTGAAAGTGAGCGATGGGCCGCATCATTAAATAAGTATTTTTTTAACTTATATCACTTGATTTTCACTTAGGATTAGACGAGATTGGCAGTAATTTAGCTTAATTAAAGGAAAGTAGGCAGTTTGAATCGTTTAAATCGAAATGTTGAATATGCACTGATTGCACTTAATCATATGGAAAAGTGCAACCATGACCAATTGTTTTCAGTAAAACAATTGGCAGATCATATGAAGGCTCCCTTTGATTCTCTTTCGAGAGTTATGCAAAAGCTATCTAAACAAAGTCTAATTCAATCTGAGCAGGGAAAAGCCGGTGGCTATCGCCTGGCTTGTGATTTTTCACAGGTAAGCCTTTACGATTTAATTAAAACCATTCAGGGGCCTGTTGAAATAGTGAAATGTTTAAGTGATAGCGAAGATTGCTTTATGGAAAGCAGCTGTGACTTAAAGTCTCCAGTTACTTTTTTAAATAGTAAGTTAATTGAGTTTTATAAAACAATAACAATCGAAGAACTTTTAAATCAAAACTCTGTAATAAAAGAAGCACCTATGGAGGTGTTAGCGCCATGAATGATACTCCAATAGTAGACAAAGAATATAAATACGGATTTACAACTGACATTGCTATGGAGCAATTGGCAAAAGGTTTAAATGAAGATGTCATCAGAAAGATCTCATCAATAAAAGATGAGCCAGATTGGATGTTACAAAGTCGTTTACGATCTTTTAAGATTTGGCAAAAAATGACTGAGCCTAAATGGGCTAAGGTTAATTACGAGCCAGTGGATTACCAAGATATTAGTTATTACTCAGCTCCAAAGTCATATGTTGGAATGGACAAAAAAGGAGACAAGCCTAAAAGTTTAGATGATTTAGATCCAGAGCTTGTTAAAACTTTTGAACGCTTAGGTATTTCACTTAATGAACAAAAAAGAATTTCAGGTGTGGCCGTTGATATGGTTTTTGACAGCGTATCAGTTGGAACAACTAATAAAGAGATCTTAGACAAATACGGTGTTATTTTTTGTTCCATCTCCGACGCGATTAAAAAATACCCTGAGTTAGTAAAAAAGTATTATGGCTCAGTAGTTCCAGCTACAGATAACTTTTTTGCAGCCTTAAATGGTGCTGTTTTTACTGATGGTTCTTTTTGTTATATTCCCAAAGGTGTTACTTGCCCAATTGATTTATCAACTTACTTTAGAATTAATGCTGAAGAGACTGGTCAATTTGAAAGAACATTATTAGTTGCCGATGAAGGCAGTTATGTTAATTATCTCGAGGGTTGTACAGCTCCAATGCGTGATGAAAACCAATTGCATGCAGCGGTTGTTGAGTTGATTGCCCTAAAAGATGCCGAGATTAAATATTCCACCGTTCAGAACTGGTATGCTGGCGATAAAGATGGAAAAGGTGGTATTTATAATTTTGTAACTAAGCGAGGAAAATGTGTTGGGCAAAACTCTAAAATTTCGTGGACACAAGTTGAATCAGGCTCTGCGATCACTTGGAAATATCCAAGTGTAATTTTACAAGGAGATAACTCGCAAGGTGCATTTTACTCAGTGGCTTTAACTCATGATTATATGCAAGCCGATACAGGCACGAAAATGATTCATGTTGGTAAAAATACTAAAAGTACAATTATATCAAAAGGTATATCGGCAGATAAGTCCTCTAATGTATACAGAGGGCAAGTTAAGATTATGCCTTCAGCAGAAGGAGCTAGAAATTACTCTCAATGTGATTCAATGCTTGTGGGTGATCAGTCAAATGCCGGTACTGTTCCTTACATAGAAGTGAAAAATAAAACAGCTATTTTGGAGCATGAAGCATCAACTTCGCGCTTAAGTGAAGATCAACTTTTTTATCTTCAATCTCGCGGACTAAGCATGGAAGAGTCAATTTCAATGCTTGTAAATGGTTTTTGTAAGGAAGTTTTTAAGCAGTTGCCATTAGAATTTTCGGTAGAGGCTGTAAAATTAATTGAAATGAAATTAGAAAATAGTGTTGGATAATTAGGAGAATAAAAGTGTTACAAGTTAAAAACTTACATGTTTCTGTTGAGGGCGTTGAAATTTTAAAAGGTATTAACCTTGAGGTTAAGCCCGGTGAAATTCATGCCATCATGGGCCCAAATGGTTCTGGTAAAAGTACGTTATCTAAAGTCATCGCCGGTCACCCAAGCTATGAAGTCACTTCTGGTGAGGTTACTTTTGATGTTAATTTCGAACAGAAAAACTTACTTGATATGGAGGCTGATGAAAGGGCAAAAGAAGGTGTTTTTTTAGCTTTTCAATATCCAATAAATATTCCGGGGATAACTAATTACGACTTTCTAAAAACTTCTTTTAATTCTGTGTGTGAATATCAGGGAGCTCCAAAGCTTGAGGATGAAGAATTTAAAAAATTATTAAATGAAAAAGTAAAATTAGTTGAAATGGATCCTCGATTTTTAACTCGCCCAGTAAATGAAGGTTTTTCAGGTGGTGAAAAAAAGAGAAATGAAATTTTACAAATGGCAGTATTAAACCCTAGGCTTGCTTTGCTAGATGAAACAGACTCAGGACTTGATATCGATGCTTTAAAAATAGTTTCTAGCGGAATAAATAAATTACACACTAAAAATAACTCTGTAATCATGGTGACTCACTATCAAAGACTTCTTGATTATGTGGTTCCAGATTTTGTACATGTGCTTTCAGATGGAAAGATTGTTAAATCTGGCGGAAAAGAATTAGCTCTTCAATTAGAAAAAGAGGGCTACGATTGGGTGACTACGTAATATGGCTTTAAGTAATTATAAAGAGCAATTTGATAAAATGAAGCCATCTTTTAAAGATGTGCCAAGCTATAAGCACAAAATTAAATCGTTTGATGATTTTATGTTAAAAGGTTGGCCAACAAAAAAAGAAGAAGATTGGCGTTATGCAAAGTTAAATAAAATTGAAAAAGTTGAGTATCAAAACTATATTTTTAACATAGATAAGCCAAAGGCTTTGTTTGAGCATGGTTTTGATTTTCCAGTTAATAACTTGGTTTTCAGAAATGGAATTTTTGATAAACAGTTGAGCCAACTTTCAAGAGAGGCCATAAGTTATATTAAATTTAAAGATCATGGGTGTTTTTCGCCATTGCCAGGTTTGAGCAAGTTAAAAGACTCTTCCTTTTATAACTTAAACATAAGCTTTAACTTAGAAACCTTTTATATAGATATCCCAGATAATGTTGTTGTTCCTGAACCAATTGTATTTAGTTTTGTTTATGATTTAGACTCAACAACAATGTATCATCCACAAATTGATATAATTGTGGGTAAAAACTCTCAAGTTAAGTTTATTGAGCAGCATAAAAGTAATGAAAATGAAATAAGTTTAATTAATCCAATTACTAAGCTTAGATTACATGAAAACAGTAAGGTTAAATATGTTCGCTTAGCACAATTGAATGGGCCTAAAATAAAGCATACAGGTCATTTTGTGTCTCAACAGCAAAGAGACAGCTCGCTACACTTTGTTTCTGTAAACTTGGGTGGTGAGTTTAACCGACTAGATTCAGAATTTTATCATGAAGGTAAGGGCTCTTATCTAGAAGTGAATGGCCTTTGCTTTTCTAAGGGTTCTGAACAGGTTAATTACCTAAGTAGAATTTTTCATGAACAAGGATATAACGAAAGCCATCAGCTTTATAAATGTGTTTTAGATGATAAGTCATCATCATCTTTTGATGGGCTTATGTATATTGCGCCACAGGCCCAAAAGGTAAACTCTAGCCAACTCAATAAAAATTTAATCTTAAGCAAAGAGGCTGATGTGAATACTAAGCCTCAAATGGATATTAATGCTGATGACGTGAAGGCCGCTCATGGAGCCACTGTCAGTGAGCTAAATGAAGAAGAAATTTTTTATTTAATGAGTCGAGGTATTAAAAAAGCAGACGCTATAAAAATAATTGAAAGAGCATTTATAGATGAAATTATTTTAAAAGTTGGAGACCTGAATATTCAGCATTGGCTGAGAGGACTTGTTAAGTAATGAGTTTAGATTTTACAAGTATCCGCAAGGACTTTCCACAGCTGAAGTTACAAGTAAACAATAAAGATTACGTTTACCTTGATAGTGCTGCAACTACTTTGAAGCCACAAGTAGTGATTGATCGTTTAACTCAGTTTTATACTAATGAGGTTTCTAATGTGCATCGTGGTGCTCATCATGTAAGTCATCAATCCACTTTGGCTTATGAAGAGGCAAGACAGACTATTGCAAAATTTTTAAATGCTAACTCAAGTGAAGAAATAATTTTTACTAGGAGTACAACTGAATCTCTCAATATGGCTAGCCATATTATTGCATCTCTTGGTTTAAATGAGGGTGACGAAATTGTTCTAAGCGAAATGGAGCATCACTCAAATATTATTCCCTGGCAATTACTGGCAGATAAAATGAAGTTAGCTATTAAATACATTCCGTTTAATGAAAATGGAGATTTAATTTTATCTGAACTAGATACGCTAATAACCAATAAAACTAAAGTTGTGTCGGTGTGCCATGTTTCTAATACTTTAGGAACGGTAAATGATGTTAATTATATTTCTAAAAAAGCAAAGTCTGTTGGTGCCTATTTTGTGTTAGATGCTGCTCAATCAGTTAGTATTTTGCCTGTTGATGTGCAAAGCATAAATTGTGATTTCCTTGCCTTTTCAGGCCACAAATTATTTGCCCCATTTGGCATTGGGATTTTGTGGGGTAGAGAAAAGCTTCTTAACTCTGGTATGCCTTATCAAGGGGGAGGCAGTATGATTATGGAGGTAGACAAAAATAGTTCTACATTCCTGCCATCGCCGCAAAGATATGAAGCTGGAACTCCAAATGTTGCCGGTGCAGTTGCATTGGCGGAAGCAATAAAGTTTGTTAATAAAATTGGTCTAAATAAAATTAAAGAGCATGAACTCGAAATATTAAATTATGCCACTGAGCAATTACTAAAAATTGACGGTCTCACAATTATTGGCGAGTCTAAAAGTAAGATAAACGTTATATCTTTTATTATTAAAGGTCTTCATCACACTGATGTAAGTCAATTATTAGATCAGCAGGCCGTTGCTGTGCGTGCGGGCCATCATTGTACCCAGCTGATCGTTAAAAAATTAAAAATCACAGGTACCTTACGTGTATCATTTTCTATTTATAATAATAAAAAGGATGTTGATGATTT
>CALLBC010000255.1 GCA_938001965.1 uncultured Bdellovibrionales bacterium
CAATACCAATAATATCTTTTTGCCTTTCTTTATAAACTATTAAGGCTTCGTTTAATTTTTGAATTTGTTCATTAGAAATTTGGTCAGAGTTATTCTTGAAAAGAAGTACAATTGAGTTTGTATTATCAAAAAGATAAGCCCCTTGGCAAAATAACTGGCTATCTTTAATAATTCGTATTGGCTTGTTTGTTCTCTTTTCTTTGTAATTTTTTGTGGCCGTAGCCCCTGGGGTAAACTTTAAACCTGTAACTACGCGAAAGTCATTCCCATCAGAGCTATCAAAAACATTACCAAAACCTGCGCCAACAAACCCATGTATATTGGTTTTTAGCCCCCCACTTAAACCTATAAATAGCTCATTGGGGTTCAGGTCATTATTAAAAAAAGGAGCCGTATAATTGGATATATACTCTATGTTTAAGCCCATTTTTTTATGGAATGAGTAGTATAAACCAATACCAGCTGTTAAGACTTGTGTTTTATCTATTTGTGTTTGGCCATCATCATCAACAAATTTTGCTTTATCGTTGTATTTATAACCTAGGTTCATTGATACCTGAAATGTTTTAAATAAATGTTCGTATATTAAAAATAAACCGAGCCCAAGCCCTTTATCTGATAATAAGTAATCTGTCCCAAAAGTTTTTTGTGGCGAAGAGTTATCTTGAATTAATGTTTTACCTCCACCTAGGGGAATTGAAGCAATTGGCATTAAAGTAAATGCATTTCTGCGACCACTATATAATCTAAATTTTGACTTTAAATCTAAGTCTTGAAATTCATTTATATCATTACCGTTATTATCTTCAAAAAATGAAAACGAGGTATTAGCAGCAATTTGCCAATAAGGCTTAATATAATAAGCAGCTCCAAAATGAAGACTCATCATAGAGTCAATAATTTCATCTAACTGCTCAGTATTTTGGGAGTTTTTAATTACTAATGGTTGGTCTACATATGATACACCTAGGTTATAAAGCCATTTATAATGGTTCATGACATGGCTACTAGAGAGTCTAGCATCTTCAATCATTTCAAAAGTCAGTGAGTTTGACCTTGAGAACTGTTGAATATTTACAGCACTTGCTTTATTCGCGCTAAATAATAGAAGATAAAATAATGATAGTAACCCAAGATTTTTTTTAAACATATTTAAAGTATCGGATGATAAATATGTTTTATTTATTTTATAAACGTACATTTAGTAAAATTAGTCTTTTGTATTAAAACACCTCTTACTTTTGTTAGGAAGCATTATTGCTAATTTGAATTTTATAATTAATATTAAATACTTACGATCGTTGGCGGAGAGACAGAGAAAAGCTGGAGCATTTTGCTAAACTTTTGTAATTATTGATTAATTCAATACTATCGGTAACTTAACCCATGATTAACTTGGAACGTTTTGGAGTATTTTTAACCTATTTGGTAGGTTTTCACGTTAGATTGTTAGGAATTTATAGTTATACAAATGATGTAAGAATACATAGTTAAACTAGAGTTAGTTGTAATTAAATTGCACTATTGCCGTGTCACAAACATTTTCATTATCACAAGTTTTATATGTGCAGCTAGCCTGCCCTACAAAACTTGTAATTGGCGTAAACCTAACAAAATAATCTGGGTTTGCTGTTACTGAGTAAACTCCTTAACTGTCCTTGACTCTAATACTTTGAGCATGTGGCCTTAAGCGTTCCTCTGATGATTTACCAAAATATTGTTTTTGCATAGCAACCAACTGATCATCTATTTTTAGAAATTGCTGTTTTTTTTCTAGATTGCATTAATACAAATAAGTACACTTTCAAAATCTCTCAGTGTTAAATTGATACTCATGGAATCCAATAAATCAGGATTAGCCCATTGCCACCATTCATTGTTTCAGGTCCTCCTAAAGCGACGCCAGCAGAGTAGTCTATATCAGATGTATTTGGAGCTGTGGATAAGTTACCATCCAAAGTGATTACTGATGTTGCTGATGCATGCAGAAAGCCACTGCCTCCCCCTCCACCAGTATCGAAATAGGGGTACTGAGGTTGGGGTGGGTTTATGCCGTTTCCACCACCACCTCCGCCGAAGTAGCCAGATCCTCCGCCTCCACCACCGTTACATGACGTGGAGCTTGGTGTAATTCCATCTCCTCCTTGCCCACCAGTTAATGCACTTCCAGTTTTTCCATTGCCATTATAAACTGCGATGTTAGAAAAACCACCAGTACCTCCAGCAGCCTGACTAGCTCCAAAACCCTGTATGGCCCAAGCTGGGTTTATACCTGATGTTCCATTTTGTCCGGTTAAAAACCTTCCAGCTCCACCACCTCCGCTAGCTCCACTACCAGATCCTCCACCGGACCCTCCGCCCCCAGCAGCTACTATCAAGGCGTTAGCTTGGTTGACTACTCCATTGATAAAGTAACCTGATAGCCCACCACCAGATGAGCCTGTAGCAGTTGTGCATGCATCACCGCCGGCTCCACCACCACCATATGTACTAGTTGTGGAGCTGGTTAGGCCTCCTTCACCAACTACTACAGTTCCATTTTGTGAAGGAAAAATAGCTTCAACGAAACCTCCTGCTCCACCTTCCCAGTCATGGGTAACTGAATTAAAGGGTTGTCCGGCGCCGCCAGCACCCCAAGCTTTAATAAGCATTGATGTGGCTCCAGGAGGGGCGGTGATATTTACATCTACTCCTGAGTAAGCAATTTGTTGTTTAGTAGGAGTATTAAAACAGACTTCATTTGAGTCATTTAGCGACTCTATGGAGTCACAGTTTTTTATACTATTTCTAATACAAATTCTGTCGGCTAGATTTGGGGCGATCCCCCCAATAGCAGTTAAAAAAGTCTCCCAATCATCAACCACTAAATTTCCATGAGTTGAAGTAGCATTAACACCGGCTATAACAATGGGAGTATTGACGAGTTGGTAATTAATTATTCCTACGTCATTGTCGTTAACCTTGACGGTCCATTTTATTTCTCTATTTCCTGGTGGAGGGCAAATGTCGTTATA
This sequence comes from uncultured Bdellovibrionales bacterium, assembly GCA_938001965.1. Classification (GTDB taxonomy): domain Bacteria; phylum Bdellovibrionota; class Bdellovibrionia; order Bdellovibrionales; family UBA1609; genus JAHDIR01. The sequence continues at coordinate 3,015 of CALLBC010000255.1, forward strand.
GGTTCCGTTGTCAGAAAAACTTCCTATCCGACCTATTTTAGCATTAAGGTCTCCAATGGGGCCGGCCTGTTGGCCACCGACTACGGAAGTTAAAGGTACAAGAATAGCATTGCCCGAAACACTTGCTTGATCTGCAGTGCCATTGGGGCAAGTGGCTGTGTATTCAAAACTCCAGGCTCCAACAGCAATTGGTGTTAGTGTGTAGCTTGGCCCAGAGCCTGTTACTAAAACATTATCTTGAGTCACAATATTATAAACAATGGGAGAGCAGTTAAAGGGAGTGTCATTCGAGGAGACATCGATTGAGCTTTTAGCGCCGGCTCCACTGACAACAATTATATCATCTATAGCTTCAACGGAAGCTGTAGAGCTTTCGTTTTTTGCCGTAATATGATGATTCTGTCCACAGGACAACACCCATAAAACTAAAAAAATAAAAAGAAGATTCTTTATTAAAGTATTCAATTTTTCTCCTAAATACTTTATCGGAAGAAAAATAATATTTGTTTATTTTTATGGTCAAAAAAAAGCTCATTAACCTGATAGACTAAAGTGTAGTGATTTACTTAAAAGATACGGAGCCGATTACCTTTTTTTTAGATGTGGTACAATTAGTATAATTGAACTTATTTGCAATTAATGAGATATGTACTTTAAAATAATTTAAAAAAAAAGGATATTATATGTTTTTTCTACGAGTTATTTGTGTTTTATTTTTTACAATCAACTTTTCAGCCTGCAAAAGCAATTCAAGTACTAACCAATCCATTAGCAGTGCAGCCAATGAAGTTGAAATTTATTTAACTTCATTATTGGATGGCAAAACAACTAACTACTGTATTGATATCGCTGGTGGAAATAAAAATATTGATATCAAAAAAGGACTACAAGCACATACTTGCTATAGCTACAAAGGGAGCTTAGGCGTTGACCAAATTTTTGACCTAAACAGCTTTGCAAAAAATTTATTATATATGCCCAAATTTGATGTTTGTGTCACTTTAGATAGTTTAACAATAGGCTCAAAAGTTGGGTTAACTAAATGTGATGGAAGTGAATTACAAAAATTCACATTTAGTGGAAAAGGAAAAATTTCCTCTAAAGTTAAACCACAACTATGTTTAACAGTTGAAAAAGAAACCCGCTTTGGTCGCAGTAAGGTTCATCAAATAAAAAAACTCAGTCTACAAAACTGCTCGGATCAGTTATCTGATCACCAGTCCTGGAGTCATCGCAAATAAAAAAGCGCCAGGCCATGTTTCTTATTACAGTAAGTCATTATCTTTCAGGATCGGCTTATTTGTATTTCGTTCTTTTTTTATTTTGTAATAAGGTCGTTTTAAGGCGTACCTTACTGCCTCTTTTCTTTTTTCTTCAGGCTGCTTGTTTAACCACCTAAGAGTCTCATCAAAGCTTGAAAACAATGTTATATCTTCCTCTAAGGGTATAATTAGTCTTTGTCGCCCTATCAAACCATGCAAGGTACTAAACTCATAATCTTCAACACGATTAACTATTTTTGCACTCACAGAATTTAGATAGTTATATTTATATGCATTTAAATAATAGTTATGCTTTTGAAGTATCGACTTATAATACCTACCACCAAAGGTTTGATTAATTCTATTTCCTTTTTCAGTTAATCTTCAACTAGTTATTTCAAAGTTAAACAAAGAACTAAAGCTTTATTAAAATTTAACAATGGGTAAATTTTATGAGTGAGTTTAATTTTTACTGATTACATATGAATAAAATATCTACCTAATCTGAGGCTGCAGTATACATTGCATCACTAACAATAGATTTATAAACCTCTTTTAAATTATGTACTCTCAGAGAGCTATAGTACCCAGGCATGCTTTCCATCTTTTTTACTATCTCATCATTTAAATTCCCCTGGTAACCTTCAATGTCATTAAAGTGGAATAGAGGGCCAAGACTTGCTTTATATACTGTAACTTTATCTGGATTAAATCCAATGATCCAGTTTTCATAACTTGTAAACTTCTCTGGAACTGTAGCAGGATCAATAACAAATTTTTGTAACTCATTATTCACTCTCATATAAAAATATGGAGCAATATGCGAGCCCCACCCAGTTCCTTTATACTTAAAAAGATCACCGCTCCCATATGCAGTGACCCTCATATTTCCAGTAAAGATTGGGCTGCTTAGCTTACTTAAAATTGTTGCTATATAAAAGGCTCGTGGATGACACCCAGAGGCTATATCCGAATAGAATTTATCATTAAAATCATCTCTACTTAACCTTTGCACAAGCTTAGCTGTATCACTGATACTTAGGATAGAAACTGGGTACACCAACCCATCAATGGACCTATCGCAATTAATCTTTTCTGAACTTTTACATTTATAAACTTTATCTATTAAACAGGACTCTCTATGACTCCCGTCCTCACCTATACAGTTTTTATAATATTCATAATACTCTTTCTCTGCAGGGCTTATCTCTTCAACTTTAGAGCTAAGACCTCTTTCAACTGTATTACGCAGATAATGAAAAATTTTAGATTGATCAATTTTTACTAAATTAGATTTTTTAGGTCCATGCTGACAACCAAACATTAAAAATATTATACAAAATATTGTGTTTCTATATTTCATTTCTTGTCCTGATTTTAAACCACACAACTAAGGTTTGTTAATATACACTTATAGGATAACAGCCATAGTAAACCCTGAAAAGAAAGAACTTTATGAAATACAAGTTACTAAGGATTTAGAGCTTAGTAAATTTGATTATATCTTGTATATTTGGACTATAGCCAACACTTGTATTTATACTTAGAGTTGGAAGGTCTAGCTTTGGTGGTTCATAGTATTTTTTTTGCTCGCTGTAAGTCTCTAACTTCTCAACGTCCCCGTGATACTTAGCCCTCCAGGGTTGCTCTACAAGTCCATCTTTCATTCTTTTTAATGATGTCTCAAAACTAACTTCACATAAAACTATTTTAACATTAGCTATTAAACTCAAACTATCTAATTGCTTTGCCCATAACCCATGTTGAAATGCAGCCTCAATAATTAAACTAATTTTTTTATCTAACATTGATCTCGTTAAACTAAAAAACTCATCATAAATCTGTTTATTCATTTGGGGACCAAGCTCATCGTGAGTACAGTTATATGTGTTGATCACCCCTTCTTTTAATCTATCTCTAGATAAGAGTGGCAATTTTAATTCACTCGACAACTTCTCGGAAAGGGTTGATTTACCTGACCCTGATGGCCCAGTGATAACAATTAAATTTGCTTTTAACATTTTATTCTCTCAGGTAAAAAAAATAATTAATGTGGGTTAACTTGTGGGTAGAGGTTATTACTTAAATTAAAGTTAAATCATTACTAATACTTAGAGCTGTTGTTGGCGGAGAGACAGAGAAAAGCTGGAGCAATTTGCTAAACTTTTGTAATTACTGATTAATTCAATATTAACAATAACTTAACCGATGATTAACTTGGAACATTTTGGAGTATTTTATATCTATTTGGTAGGTTTTCACGTTAGATTGTTAGGAATAATTAACTGCTTAAAATGATAAAGACTCTAACTCATATATCGTTCTATTTTTTTATTGCGGAGTCCATTTTAAACCCGTAGTTGTTTTTTCAACTAAAAAGGTATGACTTGTATCACAGACTGGAGAATCTTCTCCACTGCAGTTCTTCGCACAAGTAAATTTTGATTTTAGCTTTTTCATTTGTTCTACGCATGTATCTAAATTAGTATAAGGACCATAGCTCATCTTACTACAGGTCTGTGTAACAGAATTACAGGTTTGTGCCTTCCACTTATCAGCTTCACAACCTGATAAAATTGCCATTAAAATTATTATTATAGATAATTTCATTTGTAGCTCCTAATTTGTTAATTTAATTACCTGAACATCTAACACTACCCTTGTGAGTTCTACCACTAAGCTTTGATGGCATCACCCAGGAAAACTCTGAACCATTAATTACCCTAAAAATAGAATTATCTTCCCATTTCAATTCAATTTCTAGATGACCTGGCTTTGAAATAATTTCGATGTCTTCAGGAAAAATAATATTTGTTGAATAACTATTTACAAAAGTCTCATCTAAACCTGATATTTTTACACCTGCACATTGTGAAGAACTCATAGACCTACTTTTAGCATTATACTTCCCTTGACATTTAATATTTATAAAAGCGCGCTCTTCTATTTGACCGTCGCTATTTTTTAAATCAACTATCACATGTACTTTTCCTACCAAGTATTTTTTTGATTTACCAAATGTCGCCCATTCAAACATACATTTATTCTTAATCTCAGTACCAATTTTTTTAGGATTTAACGATGGCAAGCTCAACAGCTCCTTATTATTTTCTTTTGAATTTAAGCATCCAACAAAAGAAAAACTCATAAATATATACAAGAAAATTTTTATCACCCAGCACCCCCTATTCTTTTTAAAAGCAAACAATTTTAAATAAAATATTATCCAACTTTTTTAATTTTGAAATTCAAAATCTCAAATAACTTTTCTAAGATAACCACCATGGCGTATGTATCACGCTCACAGTACTTTAATAAAGCCTCTCGTAAATTATCTCGCGACTCACCAACTGGTAATTCAATCATATTTGCATACTCCATTTGAGCCACACCACCACCTTGGATTTGTAAGTCTTTATAACTAAACTCTGGTGCAAATACTGGCAACACTTTTTTTATACTGCTTGAGCCGTGAAACTCTTTATCCCAGTACCAGTGCTTACTAAAAGGTGTATGTAAGTCCCACATACGGTCTATTAAACTATTTAGTTCACTTGATAACTCAGGTAACATTTCAGCTAATTCTTTGGTTCTCGATTTTTCATAAGGCTTATAATAAACAATTATTGAACCACCATCATCAGGCATGTCTTTTAACAGCTGCTCAGCAACTGAGTTTGATGGGTTAGTATTTTCGTTATGTAGATACTCTTTATGTATTAGTGGCCCACCTGGCTTTTTTTGAATATGTAGTGAGTACTGACTAATTAGGTGCTGATGTGGCCTTGTACCATCAAACCTAGGTACTGCATAAGCTACTGACTCGTAATCTAAATAATATAGTGGGTA
>CALLBC010000256.1 GCA_938001965.1 uncultured Bdellovibrionales bacterium
AAGTATAATTACGATAAATTACGCGGCTTTCTTATCTAACTTATAACCAACCCCATAAATTGAGCGAATTTTAAAATCCCAGTGACGAGTTTTTTTACGAAGCCCAGCAATAGTTGAGTCCACGGTGCGTTTTAAAACATGGGTTTCACCCCAGACATAGGTAAGCAGTTCATTCCTAGAGAACATTTGTCCGCCAGTTTCACAAAAAAACTGTAAGAGTTTAAACTCTAAAGGTGTTAGTTTAATGCTTTGATCGTTTATATAGGTTTCAAAAGAATTGATATCCATTTGTAAATTACCAATAACCTTTATACGCATGGCAAATGTTTCTTCTAGTGTTAATTCAGAATCTTCTTTTTTCATATTAAGCCGCCTTTTTTTCATCTAGATAATTACTAGACTGGCAGTAGTAATACTCCAGTTCGTTTATTACAGTATTAATATTTCTTGGTATATGGCCTTCAGAAGCATTTTTTTCAAGTTCCTCGCTCAGTTCAGATAGTTTTTTTGCGCCAATATAGTCTGCTCCCGACTTCAAGGTGCGGGCTGACTTATGAATTTGTAAAATATTTTTTTCATTCACTGCCATTTTTATTTCAGAAATTAATTTTAAGGTCTCAGAGCCAAAGAGCTCGATAAGATCATCTAATAAGTTGTCATCACATGTTTTTGAGATTTTGATAAGGTGATTGACCTTATCTTCATTCATAAATGGCTTCATATAATTCCTCCAACGTACAGACATAAGTCTTATCGACAAAAGTCATAAAAAGTTTAGACATTTTTTCCATAATTACGTTTTATTTTGAGAATCTTAAGTCATTTGAGGTATCTACAGCTGTGAATAATTTTAACAATTTGGAGTAAATTAGTTTGGGTTAAATTGGCATAAATCAATAGTGTCTGACTTGTTAGAAAACTAAGTATCAGTAGCCATAACTAGGCCCCTTGGCATAAGGATTGCTCCTTATATACATTAAAACGAAGCAGATAGCAGGGGAAGCAATGAGACTTAATAATAGAAGTTTTGAAGTGACATTTTTTGTCAATTACAAAGCTATCTTACTATCAAATTTTATTGTTTTGTTATTATTAAGTAGTGTTTCCTATGCTGGATTATTTAATTTTGATCCTGCAAGAAAATTACTGGCTTCTGATTATAGCCATATAGTTAATACCGCAGATGATATTACAGCTCAGTCTCCTAAGGAAAATCATCATTATGTGGGTATTGGTAGAAGCCCAACACCAATTATTGCTTATTTTCAATCTATTTCAAATGAGTTAGCTACCAATTTTCCTATTTCAAATTTCCGCTATCACCCCAGTTCAAGGGCTGGAGAGCTTACAGAAAATAATGAAAAATATCTTAATAGATATTTTAGAGATAAACTGGGTTTTTTAAGTGGGCAAGAAAAAGAAATTGTTTTTATCGATTTTTCTGTATCTGGGCAAAGCCTTATATCTTTAAAGTATTACTATGATAAATTTCAATCTAAAAATCCTGATATGCCAAAAGCCAGTATACATTTCCTTTTTGAAAGTAGACGCTCGTTTATCCTTGAAGATTTTCAAGAAAGGTTGGGATATTTGCCGAAATACACATTTATTGAAGGAACTTTCTATTCAAATTTATATTTTAGTAAATATGATAAGTTTGGTATCAATGAGTCCATCACTATACATGATATTCGAAATGATTATGCCAACCCTGGTGAAGCAGAGTTTATTTTAGATAACAGAAATGAATCTATGTATTTAAAGCTAGTTAAAAAGTTTAAGAAAATGAATGCTTTGTCGCAAGGTAAAGCTGAGCCTTTAAGTTGTAAAAAAATATTAAAATCAATTACGGAAAAAATGCCAGCTCTTCAGTGGTAAACTTTTAACAAAAATTTTTGATAAATTCGTACACTATAAGATCTTCAGTCACAGCATAACGTAACTACTACGGGATAATGATCAGAGGCCAGTTTAAAACGCTCAGTGAGCGTGTTGGGAATCATCATGGGCTTACCATTGTCGTCTGTATAATAATAAATAAAACTCTCTTCAGGAATAATCAAATTTGAAAACTTTGGATTAAATAAAATATAATCAAACTGATAGTCTGTTCTTAAGTTCATGCGGAATTGCACTTGTGTGGTGCGAGGTTCAGTTTTAAAAATTTTAGAATACTCTAATGTATCAACAAGTTTTGATTCATCTCTTAAGTATTGAAACTCAGTGTGCCTTGGGTCTTCTAGGATGCCGTTGAAATCACCACACACAAATATGGGAATGTTCGGTAATTCTTTTTGGCGCTCTAAGTAAATGTCTGTAAGGAGTTTTGCCTCAGCCGTTCTGCGGATAATGCCTTCTTTATCAATACCCTGTGGGTCCAATTTTGACTTTAAATGAGTCAATAGGAATACAAACTGGGGCTTATTGTTTATCTGTAGCTGAAGTTCAGCCACATCACGAGAGATATAATACTTAACATCATCTGGGTCATTGTCATACTTTAGATCTATGGGCCGGTGTTTATGAGTGAAGAGTTTTGCGTCAAAACTTAACTCTTTTTTTACTAAGTAGCCCACGTCTATTCCGCGGTCCGAGTTTCCTTCTAAAAGGTGGGCTGTGTACTGTGAATCTAAAAATAAACTATTAAAATTTTCAATAGATTCAATGCCACCCACTTCATTAAGCATAAGTATATCAGGCTTAATTTCATCAATTGTTTTTTTTAAACCAAAAACCTTATTTAGGTACTTATTGGGGGTGGAGGCATTAGACAGGCTTTGCCACTGTCCCTCTTGTAATTTGCTTAAATCTTCGCCATTATAGCTATCTAAGTAGATAAAAAGGTTTTCTACATTCCAAAGCATAATGCGTAAATTCTCGTTGGCCATGAATGTATTTTACGGTAAAAGTACGAAAGTGCCAGGTTCTGTTTACGGACGCAATGAGTCTAATGAAGTTTTAATTTATAAACCTAATTATATTCTGAGATTGTATTCATAGCTTGGCCTTTAAGTAATAACTAAGTTTAGACTCATTGCGTCCGTAAATAGGGCCTGGCACTTTAAGGAAACTCTCTATGTTATCGAAAGAACTAAAGTATATTGGAAAAAATAGATTCACTTCAATTAAAAAATTCAATGCTATGGAGGTGAGTGAACTACCTCAAGTTTATGTCTTTAGTAAAACTACAGCAGCAGTGTCAATTGCAAGAAAAGTAGTCAACACATGGGTGGCTGACAAATTGGCTGATGATAAGCCTAAGTTTTTAAAAGCCGACGGTGAACTAGCTCCGGTTTACTTTATTATGCCTAAAAATGATGAAGCTCGCTCAAAATTTGATGGAACATCTGATTATGCCTTATTCAGAGATTGCGTTGGTTCTTCGGTAAAAAATTGGTCTTCATTTGATGAGGTGGAGCTTATTTTTGTTGATTGTACTCGTGAGGCCACAGAAGGGGCCATTGTTGGCTTAAACATGGCTCATTACTCCTATAAAAGAGCGGTGAAACAAACAGACACAACTAACTATATAGTTAGTTTTCATAAACCTAAAAAAGATCAAGAAAAGGCCGTAGACACCGCCAATTTACTTTCCACTTCCGTTAACTTCTCCAGGCACCTAGTTAATACTCCGCCAAATAAATTGTACCCTGACAGCTATGCTAAATTGGCCAAAAGTATTTTTACGGGCTTAAAAAATACAACGGTAACTATTTGGGATGAAAAGCGTTTGCAAAAAGAAAACATGAATTTAATGATGGCTGTTGGTAAAGCTAGTGAAAATCAACCACGCTTGATCCATATTAAATACAGGCCAACATCATCTAAAAAGCCCATTGCTTTTTGCGGTAAAGGTGTGACCTTTGACTCTGGTGGCTTAAATTTAAAGCCTGGAGCTTCAATGCGCTGGATGAAAAAAGATATGGGTGGATCAGCCAGTGTTTTTGGTTTGGCTTATCAGTTAATTAGCAGTGGTGTAAAAGCGCCTTTTGATTTTTACTTAGGTTGCGTTGAAAACTCAGTGGCCAATAATGCTTTTAGGCCGGGCGATGTTATAACAGGACATGCCGGTAAAAGTGTTGAAATTGATAACACAGACGCTGAAGGTCGTTTAGTGTTGGCTGATGTATTGAGTTTAGCAAATAGTAAAAAAGGTAAGGACAAAGCCAGTTTATTAGTAGATATGGCAACACTAACAGGGGCCAGTCGTATGGCACTGGGTTTTGATGTGGGTGGAATGTTTACTAACGATGAAAGCATTGCCCGTAAAATTGAAAAGCGTTCATTTGAAGTGGGTGATCCAGTTTGGTTAATGCCACAGGTGCCCCATTATAAAAAACCATTAACAAGTACCTTTGCTGATATTGCCAATAGCGCAAGAGGAATGGGGGGGGCGATTAGAGCTTCCGTTTTTCTAGAAGAGTTTGTTGGCGACACTCCTTGGGTTCACTTTGATGTTAATGCTTGGACCGACAGTATCCGTGGTGGTTATGCCGAAAACGGTGGTAATGGTCAGCTTGTGCAATTGATGAGTTCATACTTAAGTTAATATTAATTTCAAGAAATAGTTCTCCTAATCTCAAAAGGCTAATTTTTTATAAAGCGCGCAGTTCCCGCCGCAGGCGAGCTGTTCAGAACACTTTATAAAAAATTAGCCTTTTGAAATTTAGGGAATTATTTAGTGAAATGGGTACAACTAAAGTAATTTAGGTGTTTTAGGGTCTAAAACTAAGGGATTAGGCTTTTCATAGCCCCACTAATTTGATTTAATATGTTATTAGTAGGCTTGTAGCAATGGAGTGCATTTCATGTCGTCTTTAGAATCAGTTCGCCAAAAAGCTTTGGCTTTAAATAGTGATGATAGAATTTATGGAACTTTCGCAGAAATTGGTGCTGGCCAAGAAGTGGCAAGGCATTTTTTTCAAGCCGGACGTGCATCAAAAACCGTAGCTAAAACCATTTCAGCTTATGACATGACATTCAGTGACTCCATTTATGGAAAGTCTTCTCGCTATGTCAGTGAAGAAAGAGTGAGGCAAATGGTTGCCTATGAGTTTGATCTACTTAATGAGCGTTTACAAGATAGCCGCGGCCAAAGTAGTCGCTTCTTTTCTTTTGCCGACACAGTCTCCACAAGCACAAGAAACGGCAGTATCCCTCATGGCTGGATGGGGATAAGATTTCATGGTGAACCCGGGAGTCCAGCCAACGATATTATTATACATGTTAAAATTAAAGACCCTGGACGTTTACAACAACAAGAGGCGCTAGGAGTTCTTGGGGTTAACTTAGTCTATGCAGCTTTTTTTAAGTCTGATTCCACAGAAGATTTAATTGATACTTTGTTTGAAGGCTTAAGCCCTCGCCGAATAGAAATAGACATTGTGCGCTTAGAGGGGCCTTTATTTAAGGACAAAGATAATGCAATGGTGGCTTTGCAGCTTGTGCGTAAAGGCTATTCACAGGCGGCATTAATCAACCCAAAGGGTGAGGTTATGCAAGTGACCGATTGTTTTTTTAATAAGCCAATCATTGTTCAGCGAGGAACCTTTCGCCCAATAACAAATATAAACTTAGAAATTATTAGCAAAGGAACAGATCAAATCAATAAAGAAAAGGAGCCAGGAGCTCTTGAGCCTTTTCCTCTGCTTGAAATGAGTTTGCGCCATGACGTTCATGGAGATAAAAAGTTTAGCTTAGATGATTATCTTTTTAGAGCCAAAACAATTGGGGCTGTGGGGTACTATACTTTAATTTCCAATTTTGATTTATTTTATCAAGTAAAAAACTACCTTAGAGAGAGTACAAATAAAAAAGTGGCCATTGTTGTTGGTGCCTCACAGCTTGAGATGATTTTTAATGAAGATTTTTATAAAGATCATGGTGGTGTGTTTAAAGCTCTTGGCAATTTGTTTGATGAAAACACACAAGTTTTTGTGTTCCCATTTAAAGATGATAAAATTTGTTTGACCTCAAAAAGTTTTAATCCAAATTTACCACTCGTGCATTTGTATAAACACTTAACCGGCAACCAATATATTGTTGATATTGCAGGTTGTGATGATTTAGACACCTCGATTCACTCAAAAGAGGTGAGGTCCTTACTAAGGGCAGGGAATAAGCATTGGATGGAGCTAGTGCCGCAGCCAGTTTGCGACTTAATAATAAAGCATAATTACTTTTCTTAAGGTTTTATATTAATGGATGAATCGAAAATTACAGAGATTTTAAACTCACCTTTATTGAAGAGCATAATCGAAAAACTAACTAAGTTGACAGAAAATAAAGACCTAGTAGAGAAAGGCACAGACATATTTAGTAATATTGATTTTAAAGAGTTATTGTATGTGCAGTTGGGTGTAATTCTATTTATGATGATTCTTAGAAGTTATTTATTTTCTAAGGTTAGTAGTTTTCTAGCTCATTTTTTTGCAGAAATCTGGACCTT
>CALLBC010000257.1 GCA_938001965.1 uncultured Bdellovibrionales bacterium
CTAAGATAATTTCAATGATTTTATTAGTTTATCCCTTCCTAGAGGGCAAATTAGACGAACAGCGCTTAAAAACCAAGCTATAGTCCAGGGAAATCAAGTTTCTTTAATCTTAACCAGGGTTTAATAGCTCTTATGGGCTAAATCTTGATGATTCTACCTTAGTGAACCTATGGACTATTTTTTAACAAACTCAGCAAAGATAGCCTGACAAATTTACGGTAAAATTTGGCGACAAGAGCGAACTGGCTCATGAGCTTTAATAATTTTTTCAACTTGCTCTTGGTGATATTCATTACCATAATTTTTTACAGGTGAAAGTTGCTTAACCACATCAAACATTGAATCTAATCCTGATTCATACACAAGACTTTTAAACTCAATATTAACATCAAGCTCATTATAACTTATAGCCTTAGCTTTTTCTTGCTCAGACATTCCTTCAAGAACATAACGCTCTTTATTACCTTCTCTTATTGCCTTATCTAACTCAATAGAGGCTTCAACAACTGGAAGTCCTGTTTGGTGGTAAACTTGATATAATAAATGATCTGGGTATGGGACGCTTGATGATGTACCTCCACTTATCTGAGTATTGACTGTGGATCGATGTGAGTTTCTGCCATGAACAGATAACACTGGCTTTCCGTCTTGTTGCTCCAGAAAAAAAGTTCCAGCTTTATATCCATGCTTAGTCTTTTTTGCATCTGCTAAGTTATTCACAATTCCAGCCTCAACAAGAAGCCTTGCATGCACACCATTACGAGCTCGTTTTGAAATCCCTATACCAAAAATGGCCTCCCCTATTTCATTATTAAAAATGAAATGCACTGGCAAAGGCTTACCTGTTTTCTCAAACAAGGTGCTAAGCTCTGTTAAGTCTTGATTAGAAGGCATTAATAAAAATTCAGTTTTTGCCTCTATCAATCCAGAGATAGATAAGGCGAAAAGAAGTATTAAATATTTAGTTGATTTAAAAAAGCTCATATCCATACTAAATATTCAAAAATCGTTCTCACCAGTTCAAATTTACAAGCTATTTAGCATCTAAAATCAATGGTTTACAAATATTGACACTAGGCTGTTAAGTACTTTAACAGGCTAACTCAGAGCTATATCCACTAATTTACCTAATGAGGTTAAAAGCTATAAATTAGCACTGCACACAGAGCCCCAAGCCCCGCCCCGGCGACAATATCACTGGGGTAATGGACTGCTACATAGTAGCGAGAAAAAGAAACAATCAATGCCCAAATACTTATAATTGCCCATAACGGGTGGCCAAATAAAGCTAAGGAAACCGCAAAGGCAACTGCAGAGGAGGTATGACTGGATGGAAAAGATTTATCTTTAACAATAGTATCTAATTTATTCACTCCCGGCACATTGGGTCTTTCACGGTTAAGTAACTTTTTAATAAAAATACCGGCAATCCAAGCTATTAATGGTGCATACAAACAGTATAAAAAAAGCTCCTGACGAGGTAAAAAATCAGATTGAATATACTTAGAAAGCATTAATAATAAAAAAAGAAAAAACCATGTGAGCCCATATGCAGTCATGGTGATCATCCACATAGGACCATCCAACCACTTAAAGCGAAGCTTGGGAATATGACTCATTAAAGAGTCATCCATTTTTTGAATATAATTTAAAATACTCACTCTAAGAAAATTTTGCGCTAACTTTATTTAAAATATCACTGTGAAGCTTTTTAATAACATCATCAGTAAGTGTTGTATTCATATCTTGGAATAATACTTTATAAGTTAGTGAGTGCTTACCCTCTGGTAATTTATCACCAGAAAATATATCCACCACTTCAACACTTTTTATTAAGTCTTTTTGAGTCTTAGTAATAAACTGCTTTAACTCATTAGACGCTACTGATTTATCCACCACAAAAGAGAAATCTCTTTCAACAGCTGGGTATTTAGAAATTTCACTTAGTTTTGGTTTTTTAGGAAAAGACCTCATTAAAAGCTCTAAGTTAAATTCAGCAAAGGCAACATCCTCTCTGATCTTGCTATCATCTTTCAACTTAGGGTGAATCTCCCCTATATAGCCAATATTCTTACCTTCAAAAAATAATGTGGCAGACTTTCCTGGGTGTAAATAGGAAAGCTCTGAGTTCCAAGTTTTCCAAACCCAAGACTTTGCCTTTAAACTTCTAAGGAAGTTTTCAACGCTCTCTTTTAAACTCAACACTAAGGGAGCCGGTTTATTATTTTGCCAAAGTTCATTTTTTTGCCCCCAGGCAATCATTCCTAAATGCCTAGTTTCAAAATAACCATCACCTTCAACACCAAACACCTTGCCAATTTCAAATTGCCTAGAAGAACTTATGCCACTCCTGTAGTTGGTCATTAAATTTTTAAATAAACTTGGAGCAAGGCTTGGCCTCATTACATTATATTCTTCACTGAGTGGATTTTGTAATTTAGCAGATTCATCAGACACTTTAAAGCCACAAGACTTAAAACCTGCAACTTTACCGACAAAATTATTTAAGTACTCCTCACCTAAAAAGTTATAATTCACTGACTGATAGTATCCCTGCTTAGAAAAAAACTGATAGGTATGACGATCTTGAATATAGCCTGGATCATGAGTTAAGGGTTCATAGTTTAAAGCCGGTAAACTTTCAGGTATTTTATCATAACCGTTTAAACGCCCGTACTCTTCAACTAGGTCTTCTTTAATCTCTAAATCCCAACGCCAACTTGGAGGATTAAAAGTGGATACTTCTCCATCTTGTTTTACTAACTCACAACCTAAACGCTTCATCCAATTATTAAAGTCACCACCCTCCACTTTATAGCCCAGACGTTCACCAGCATAGTTAGTATTCACCGTGATAGGCTCTTTAACAATTGGGTTAGGATATAAATCAACTATATCTTCACTGACTTCACCACCGCAAAGCTTTTGAATAAGGTGACAAGCTCTATTCATGGCATCAGTAACAATATTAGGGTCAGTCCCTCTAGAAAATCTATAACTAGAGTCTGTGCTTATTCCTAATCTTCGAGATGTTTTTCTAACTGTGCTCTGTGTGAAGTGGGCAACCTCTAATAGTAGGTCAGTTGTATCATCACTAATTCCTGAGTTTTGTCCGCCCACAACTCCAGCTAATGCTACAACACGCTCGCTATCACAAATACCAAGATCTCCAGCCGACAACTTATATTCTGCACCGTCTAAAGAGATGAAAGTTTCACCTTCACTCACTTGTTTTACATTGAGTATACCACCGTTAATATTTTTTAAATCAAAGGAATGCATGGGCTGACCATACTCAAGCATTATAAAGTTTGTGATATCAACAATATTATTAACTGAGTTAATATCCACCTGTTCTAATCTAGTTTTTAACCATGCTGGACTTGGACCAACTTTAACACCCTTTACTACTCTTGCTGAATACCTAGGGCAGTTTACACCATCTTTAAGCTCTACTTTTACATGATCACTCACTTTAAAGGCTGAGGTCTTAACATCCAGTGCTGGATACTTTAGTGGCTTATCTAATAAACAGGATAATTCTCTGGCTAGTCCAATATGACTCAAACAATCTGCTCGGTTTGCAGTCACACTTAACTCAAAAACAATGTCATTTAGGCGAGCATGCTCGGCAAAACTTTTACCAGGTTCTGCATCAGCCTCTAGTATAGTGATACCATCACTATCGCCTGGCAGTCCCAACTCAGAGGTTGAGCAAAGCATCCCTAAACTTTCTACACCACGTATTTTTGATTTTTTAATTTTAAAGTCACCCGGTAATACAGCCCCAGGCAGGGCCGCCACAACTTTATCTCCAGCTTTATGGTTTTTAGCACCACAAACAATTTGCTGTAAACTTTCTGCTCCAACATCAACAGAACAGACTGTCAGTTTGTCGGCATCAGGGTGTTTCTCCAAAGTTTTGATATGACCAACCACTACATGATTGAAGTTTTTAGCCATATCTTCAACGCCATCCACCTCAAGACCTGCATCTGTTAATATTTTATCAAGCGCATCCGTATTTTTATAAAATTCAGACACATCTACATAATCATTTAACCAATTTAATGAAACTTTCACTTTGAATAACCTTTAAACAAATTGCTTTAAGAAGAAACTATTATTATCAGAAAATAATCTTATATCACTGACGCCATATTTAATAATTGCCATACGCTCTATCCCAAAACCAAAAGCAAAGCCTTGCCACTGATCAGGGTCAATTTTGGCAGAGGTTAAAACCTTAGGGTTTACTAAACCACAGCCACCGATTTCGATCCAACCCGTATTCTTACACATACGACAACCTTTGCCTTTACAAATGGGGCAAGAGCAATCCACTTCCGCTGAAGGCTCAGTAAATGGAAAAAAGCTCGGACGAAATCTGATCTTTATGCTGGAATCAAAAAACTCTTTTACAAAAAAGTTAATCGTTCCCTTTAAATCGGCCATAGAAACTTTTTTATCTACAAGTAAACCTTCAATTTGGTGAAAGTTGGGAGAGTGTGAAATATCACTGTCAGATCTAAACACCGACCCTGGAGATAAAACTCTTAACGGTAAACTTTCATTTTCTAATGTATGAATTTGCACAGGACTTGTTTGCGTACGCAATACATAACCTGGCTTCATATAAAAGGTATCTTGTTCATCACGAGCTGGATGATCAGCAGGAATATTTAAGGCTTCAAAGTTATACCAATCCTTTTCAATCAAAGGGCCAGTACGAACGCTATAGCCAAGCCTAGCTAATATATCTACGATTTCATCAATAACTAGTGGTATGGGGTGTACACTGCCAACAGGCTGATGGGGCCCAGGTAAAGTCAGGTCCAATGTGTCCACAGCTAACTTCTCAGATAGTTCCTTATTTTTAAGGCTCTCTTCACAGGTGTTATATAAATTCTCTAACTCTTTTTTATACTTATTTACAACCTTACCAAATCCAGGTCGATCTTCTTTGGGTAAAGAGCCCATCTCTTTCATTACTAATGAAAGTTCTCCACTCTTCCCTATAAATTTTACCTTAAGATCATACAGTGATTTACTGTCTATTGCCGCTGACATGGCGGATTTAGCCGAATTATATATAAGTTTAACTTTTTCCTCTAACATTCGCTAATTATTAATGATTTTTCTTATTTTTTCAATTATTATTCCAGTCCTTATGACAAAACCCACAAAGAAATCTCGACATAAAAAACCTGAGGTCATCTATGAACTGGATGAGGCCAACAACCGTTTGGTGGATGCCTTTTCTCACCACGGCCTAGAAGGCTACCCTTATGACAAGACCATGCAGCTTAGTCGCTTTTACCGCCTACTAATGCAGCAACAAAATAAGGAAAACTTCACCCGCCTTCTTAAATTTAGAGACATTGCCATTAAGCACTTTGTGGACTGCCTTATAGTTCCCCTGGAGCATTACAAGCTTAAATTCCCACTTATAGATATGGGCACAGGCCCTGGCTTCCCGGGCATTCCTCTCAAGATTCATTTTCCTGATGAAAGAATAATTCTCGTTGAAGGTGTTAAAAAACGAGTGAACTTCTTAAAAGAGGTTCGTGATAAATTAGACTTAAAAAATCTAGATATTATCGGCCGCTATGTAGACGAAGACTTCAACTTTCCTGTTCAGTCAGTCATCACGCGCGCTGTGGATGCAATCATACCCACCTTGAAATACACTTATAACTGTCTTCCTGATGGCGGAGAAGTGGTCTTCATGAAGGGCCCCAATGTTGATCACGAGCTTGAGAAGGCCATTCCATTAGTGAAAGATAAGTTTTATTTAAGTGATGATATCACCTACAACCTTCCAAACACTCCTCACAATCGTAGGTTAGTTGTTTTCAAAAAAGGTCGTAAGCAGTGACTATCGAAAGTTCAGAAAATACAAACTTTAAACTTTTTAAAAGTTTGTTAAGCGCTAAGGGCATAAAAAAAAATAATCTTTGCATTGTATCTGGAAGAAAGATTGTTCCTGAGTTTATAAACTGCCCTTCAGTATATGCCGTAGTGGCTAGTGAAAAAAGTCTTTCTGATTTAAAAATGAGCTCCAATGATTTAAAAACAATAATTTTTAAAGATTCTCTGTTTGCTGAGCTCGACAGTAATGGCACTCATTTTCCTCTTTTAATTTACAAAACGCCGATCATCCAAGATTACAATTTTGAGGCCGACCCCGAGGGCCTAGAGGTTGTGACCGGCTTAGGTGACCCCTCTAACCAAGGTGCTTTAATTAGATCTTGTGAAGCCTTTAATGTTAAAAAAATTATACTGCTCAAAAATTCGTGCCATCCTTTTTTACCTCGAACTATAAAGGCCTCTAGCGGGTCAAGCCTCAGAGCGCCCTTGTCCTATGGTCCATTTATTCATGAGCTCCCGGCTAATAGCTTCTACTCATTAGATAAAAAAGGAATAAAACTTAAAGATTTTACTTGGCCTAAAAATATTCGCCTTCTTATGGGTGAAGAAGGGCCAGGGCTTCCTCGCGCCATCACCCCCATTGAGACCCTAGCAATTCCAATGAAAAACTCTGTAGAGTCCTTAAATGCCACTATTGCCAGCAGCATTTCCCTGTATAGTTACTATCAGACTTATAATTAGGCCTTTTTCTCTGTAACTATTACGCTGAGCTGTAAAATCTCTACATGAACCTTGAAAACAAAGTGAAAAATGAGCTGTTTTTTTATATTGTACGCCACAGGAAGGGTTCAGTTTTACCTGCACTCACGTTAAATTTATGAGTCAGATATATTATTTAGTTATTATTATTTTATTTAGTATAGGTTCTACTCATGCCTATGCCAGTGAACTCCCTTTCGAAAAGCACTACCGAAACATTGTTAATATAGACTTTTTAAATAAAGAAATCCGTCAATTACAAGATCAAAAATCAACAAATACTCAACTCCTGGATGATAAAGAGAATTTTGCCCCCAATAATTATGATCAAGAGATCTTAAAGTTACAATCTAAGGTCAACAGACTTAAACAAGAAAACTCTGAACTCCGTCTAGAGGCCCCCAATAATATACTCCAAAATACTGACCATAATTTTTCTAATTATTATTTACGACCAAAAGCAATGGCTGGTAAACAAAAAGACACACAAAGTTTCATAATCAGTAACCTTAATAACTATTCCCCAAAAAACAAAAATGGTTTTTATTATAAAAGTAACTTTACTAATAGAATAAAAATTAATTTTCGCTTAAAAGCATTTCCTGGAGTTAAAAGTAAATACAAAATAAATATAAAATGCTCAGGTCCATTTAAACAAAAAGTTGTTTTTGGCTCAAAAATAGCCAAAAAAACTAATCACTCCTATGGTCTTAAAAGCACTTTATTTCCAGACAAGGACTTATATAAATTAAAACTTGAATTAAACCAAAACACTGGCAATTGCTCGGTTCACCTTAAAGGACATACAAAAGCTGTATCCTTCTTTTTAAAGCCCGAAGTACATTATTTGAAACAACTGGAACTTCCTCATCCACAAAGTGTTGGCTTCTGTAATAGCCCAAAGAGTTTACATAACCCAACCAGTACACAAAATTACTTCCATAGGCTATCTGGCAATTATACATCTTGTACTGACAGAGTTAGTCATATTAAAAGTCTTCCTGAGGGGCTTGCTGGTCTGCAAGAGAGGATTAAAATCTTAATTGGCAAAGAACTCCCTTATGACCAATTAAAAGAGATCGATCAAGATTTTAGTAAACTCAATCAAATTGACTTTTCACATGCTCCCAGGCTGGATGCCATTTTTATTAGTTCTCTCGTATTTATAGATGATTTAAGTGGAAAAATTATTTTAAAGTTATTGGATCACCATGCTAAAAATGGAACTCAAATTAGAATTATAGTTTCCAATAAAACCGCAAAGAAAAAAGACACTCTAGCAATCCAAAATTTTCAAGATAAATACCATAATGTTCAATTTAAACTTCTTTCTGTTAAAGGCGGTTCTCCACTATTAACTCTCAAAAAAGTTATTGATACCAAACATAGAGTCAACCACGTAAAAATGTTTATGACTTATTCCAAGAATAACCCAGAAAACAACCATGCTATTTTAGGCGGGAGAAATCTTCGTGATGTCTATTACTTTAAAGACCTACCTTCTGGCAATGAGGATATTCATTACACTGATTTTGAGTATAGCTTTAACTCACAGAAAATGGTTAGAAGCCTCTCTCATCAGTTTTTAAAGTTTTGGTCCTACTTTGAGCCATCTTTTTACGTACCTCCAACACACCTACACTACTTCCCAGAGAGAGGCCCATTCAGCTATGACCTCGATCAAATATATATTAAGAATCAAATTAGTTATCCGGCTATTAGTCAATTTGAACTGGAAGATGACTTTGCAAAACTTTTTGACTCAGCTACAGAAACAATAAGTATCATTACACCTTACCTACATCTCACCCCTAAGCTTTCATCGAGTATATTTGATGCCATAGAACGTGGCGTGGAAATAAAAATTGCTACTAATTTAGACCTTAATGGCGATTCATTTGGCGGATTTTTAACTACCATCAATGGCAAAAGCGTTAACAAACTATTTAAAAATGTGACTATGTACAAGTATGATAAAGCTCAGCGTATTTTACACTCAAAAATTATATTGATTGATGACGATTTAACAGTCCTTGGCTCTGTAAACCTTAATCAAAGATCCTTCTATCACGACACAGAATTGATAAGCTATATACTTTCAAGGGACTACAATAATGAGATCAATCAAATTGCCCAAGAGTATTACTTTGATGAGAATTCTATTATTGAAAATAAAGTCTCCTCTAATATATTCTACAGACTCCTTGTTAGACTAATGCCAGATGTTTTTTAATTATTAGAAAGTTCATAATTATCCACCTGTCTCATAGTGAGAAAATTAGAATAAAATCTGCCTGCAAAGGACACTTAGTATATATGAGGCCAGTTTACTCCAATATTGGCTTGTTTTGAGCCACCTTTATAGTACACTATTTAGGTAGGGGATATTTTATGAAATCAATTTTTGTTTTTGTTGCCATCATTTTAATTTCTATTACTTCTCAAGCTAAATCTTTTAATAGTCCATTTTTAAGCTTTGACTTACCACCAGGCTGGAATTGTCAAAACTACGCAGGCACATGGAATTGCAAAAACTCTAATGCTTCCAAGCATAAAGCTTTTATTGCTGTAACCGCCAAAAAAGCTCGCCTTGGAACCAGCCTAACCACCTATAAAAATAAACTCTTAAAGCCATTTACCAGAACTTGGAATAATAAAACCATAAATTCAAAACCGCAAAGTGCTGAAGAAGTAAGTATAAGAGGACAAAACTGGATCCAGTCCACACATATTGATGGAGAGATTCCCAATAGCACAACAAAATACTTAGTTACAGTTAGAAGCGGCCTTGCTATTTTGGTTACTTTTTCAGCTCACAATGATGACTACCCTATGCTATCTAATGATTTTATGCGCTCAATTGAATCTTTAAAATTAAACCCTAAATTATCTCCTACAATGGCTGCACCAAAAGCTACAAACAATATTGCCGCCAATAATATGGACACAGGCAATGAGTTAGATGATATATTTGATACAGACCCAACTCAAACTAAGGGTGACAGCAAACTAACAATAGGATCACTGAAAAAGATTGGCGCAATTGCACTACTAATAATGGCAGCTCTACTTTTTCTTATTTCCAGAAAGAAAAAACATTAGTCATTTAATTAACTATCTCTTTGCTTTATAATTTTATTAAGCCAAGTCCGTCACAAATTATTGGACTTGGAGGGTTGGTCCATAAACTCAATACATAACCGCCACCACCAGAACCAGTCGGCTTGATGGCAATGGCTCCATTTTTTGTGAGTTCAAGCATATGCTGCTTTAGAGATCCATGCACTAAACCCCATTGTGTAAAAGCACCACTTGCTAAATCAATAGACTGAGTTAATAGTTCATTGCCTCTAACTTTATCTGTTAATGCTAAGGCTTCAATGGCTTTATCCACAGAAGATGTCATCATGCGATCAATTTTTTTACCCACATCTGGTGTTTTTTCAAGAATAGACTTTACTTTAGTAATGCAACTGGCAGTGGCTCCTTTTTGCTTACAGTCACTAATATACCAGTTGGGCTCCCAGTTAATTTGTAAAGGTGTGATTTCACCTGTTTTATAAAATAGGTTACCATTCTCCGACATAGCTCCAACAATGTCCACACCACTACTCTCACCATGTATAATATGTTCGATCTCCCGGGAGGCAGCAAAAATATTACTTTTATCTAACCATCCAAGGTACTCAAACCAACTCATTAAAGCCACACAAAGTGCTGAAGATGAGCCAAGCCCTCCTCCAATTGGAATTTGAGCATTTATATTGAGCTCTCCAGTTAGGTCCGATCGTTTTTTATTTACAATATGTAATGCTTTTTCAACTATACCCCAGAAAAACATTTCCATGGCATCTTGCGAGGAGTTCACTGTAATTGCTAACTCGTTAGAGCTGTTAGTGTAATTAAATTCTATAAAATATTTTTTAAATGGAAACACTAAAGCCGGTCCACCACGTAAAACAGTGTGCTCACCGGCTAAAATCCACTTGGCATAGGACTTTTTACTGTAATCCATAACTATAAAACCTTAAAGCCACTAAAATGCTCTTTCATAATCTGATTACAAAATTCTTTTTGATCATCTCTAAATAAAAAATGTACATTTGGCCCTGCATCCATAGTTACTATTGGACCATCTAGTTTATCTTCCCAAACGGACCTTATAATATTTAGACACTCCATAGTTTTTCCATTCATATAACCAAAGCCCGGCACTGAGGTTTCAAAAAGAGCATGCATGTCCCAAAACTCTGCCCAAGAAACTTGGTAAGCCTTTTGCCAATCTTTATTTTGAAAAGCTTTTGTTAATTCATGCAAACGAAGCTCTGCCCTCTCAGGGCGACCAGGAAACAATGAGCTACCAGCCACTAACTTATGGGCAGCACTTGAAGACACCTTTTTCTCACCATCTTCAACCACTACAACTTTATGAATTAAATTTTTATAGGGAAAATCTTGCTTTTCAATTTTACCAGCTTGCCACTTCACCCAACCACTTTCTAAAGAGCGACAAGAAGAACCAGAGCCTTTGGCACTGACCTCACCCAACTCACTCATAGTAAGCGTTTTACCGCCTTTATTAAGTGATAACTGGTATGCGGCCTTAGTTAAAGCAGAAAAACTGGAAGCTGAGCTTGCCAAACCACATCCATAAGGGAAGTTATTCGCTGACTTCACGGTATAGTTCCCTTCAATATTAAATCTGTCTTTTAAGTAAGACCAAAAGTTCAAAAACCTCTCAACAGACTTTTCAGAAAGATCTATGGCAAACTCACTTTCTAATGGAAGCCAATTATCTTTATTATTATTAGAGGATTCAATTTCAACAAAAGTTTTTAAATGATCTATTGACCAAGATAATGAAGAATTTGTGGGAATATTATTATTTACATCAGTTTTACCCATGTATTTAATTAATGCAATATTTGATGGTGAACTGACTTTAATCATAACTGCCCCTTTACTTCAAAAGCAGGGTCCATCTCAACATGCATACCTTCACTAAATTTATTACCACTAAAAATCACTTCTAAATTGTTTGAATTAAAGTATCTCTTTACTTTTTTTGTATCCTTAACGGCATGAATAGCTAAAACAGTGTCTGCACCGGCTGCACCACAAGCCTTCACAGCATGAAAGCATGTGGTTTCACTTTTAATCTTAGCCACTAAAGATCTCGACTCTTCACAAATTAGATTTAGATTGATTAACTCAGCATAATACTGGCTTATCCCTTCAGTAAAATTACTTAAATCTGCACCTTTGAAACTATTAACTGTATTTAAACCAATTTGCTCAAGTGTAGTT
Organism: uncultured Bdellovibrionales bacterium; assembly: GCA_938001965.1. GTDB lineage: Bacteria > Bdellovibrionota > Bdellovibrionia > Bdellovibrionales > UBA1609 > JAHDIR01. The sequence goes on from CALLBC010000257.1 coordinate 11,938, forward strand.
AAATTATTTAATTTAACGTTCTTTAAATGCTCATGGGTTTTAACATTATTACCTGTACGAATAATAGTTACTGCCATTTCAGGAAATGGCCACTCAAGGCGCTCAATAGTTTTGTCGCTTATATTTACATGACAGATCTTGCCATTAAATTGAGATATAACATCGTAACCACTTTGTTTAGATTTACTGTAAAATAATAACTTTTCTCTAAAGGCCATTGAGTTAAATAATGGTTTTTTATCAATAATAGTTTTAAGAGCCACTAAACCATTGAATTGAGCTCCCGAAGCACCAAAGCCACCTTGCTCCCTATGAGGGTCGTTAAATTCAAAGCTATACTTACTAAAAAGTTCAGAGTTTTCTAAAAAAAATATTCCAGTAGGGCTATTCGCATGAGGAGTAAAACTATTTTCATCAGTAACGGAGTCAGTTATGGTGTAGCAAAACTCTGGGCCTGTATTTAATAATAAAGCCGGGCCCTCATTTAAAGCTACATACTCACCCACTAAAAAAGTTTTACTTGGTATTTTTATTTTTATCACAGGCTTTCTTTTAGCCTCATTTCTTTTAAAATCTCAGCAGCTTGTGACGGAGAGATTCGTTTTGTCTCTTTTAAAACTTGCTCCAATCTTTTTTGCAAAATTAAAGATTCACTTTCTTTTGCACCAGCACCCAAAGCTAAGTTTTTTATATGAAGCTTCATATGCCCTTCAATTATACCTTCAGTGGTTAATGCTTTTAAAGCTCCAAGGTTTTGGATTAAGCCCACTGAAGCACATATTCTTGATAACTCTTCTGCATTTTGTACACCCAACATTCGTAAGGACATTTGTGCCATTGGATGGAGGCGAGTTACCCCTCCAACAACACCTAAAACTAAAGGAGCCTCAAATTTACCGATTAATTTATTACCATCAAAAGACCAAGATGTAATTGAGCGATATTGTCCACTTCTTGCAGCGTAGGCATGAATTCCAGCTTCGACAGCACGCCAATCATTACCTGTAGCAATTAATATGGGGTCAATTCCATTTAAAACTCCCTTATTATTTGTAGCAGCTCTATATGGATCTTGCTGTGCAAAAAGGGAGGCTTCCACTATTTTTTCAGCTAATTTTTTTTCAATATTATTCACTTCAACTCTTGCATGAGTCACTTTGCTATCTACTAAATTACTTAAGATACACATAGTCACTGTTTCTCGAGTTAACTCTTCAATGGGTTCTTTTAAATACTCACAGACTTGGTTAACAATATTTGCACCCATGGCATCACATGCATCTAAAAATACATGAACAACAGCCATAAATTCGCCATCACCCCGTTCTACAGCGCGAACTGTAATGTCAGTAACACCACCACCACGCCTTACTAAGCCATGGGCAACATTTTCGTTGGCCATATCTATAAATTTATTTTTTTCTTCTAAAATTATTTTTTTAAATTTTGCATAGTCAGACACTTTTGCAACTTGTATTTGACCAATAATTTCTTTACCAACAATATGAGTAGTGATTTTACCATTATCACGCACCCATTTAGCCGTTTTACTAGCGGCGGCAATAATTGAGGTCTCTTCCACAGCCATTGGTATTGTATAGGCTTTTTTATCGATTACAAAATTTGTGGCTACTCCCATTGGTAATTGAAAATATCCAATCACATTCTCAATAAATTTTTCCGCCAGTAGCAAGTCCATTTTACAGCCACCGGCTAAGAACTTTTTATCCTCTATACTTATGGCTCCGAGCTTTGTTAAGCGATCTAAACGCTCATCAAAACTTAGTTTTGAAAAGCCACTAAAGTACTTTTTTGCTAAATCTAGTTTTTGTTTATCCATTTCCACTTTCCATCTAATTGGCTCAACGATTCACTACCTGTACAAAACATGGCAATCTTTAATTCATGCTCTAAAAGATTCATATAACTAATTAACTGAGCTTGCCCTTTTATTGCCGCTTGCAAAATAGGCCTAGCCAAACCCACGGCCCCTGCTCCCATAGCAATAAACTTGGCAACATCTAAACCAGTGCGCACACCACCGGAGGCCCAAATTGAATAATTGGGATCTATAGATATGGCAGACATCAAAGATGATAACGTGCTCTCCCCCCAATTAGAAAATGTCTGAGAAGCTATGCTAGACATTTGTGAGTTTATGTCTGTTCTATCTTCAGCTCTTAAGCCCTCTACTCTTCCCCAATGTGTGCCGCCATAGCCACTTAAGTCAACAGCTTGAATGTTTGTGGATTTTAATTTTAATAGTGTTCCCACAGAAAAACCACAGCCAGTTTCTTTGACAATCACTGGGACTGACAAGCTTTCACTAATTAATCTAATTTTATCAAGACCACCTTTAAAATTAGTAGTTCCTTCTGGCTGAATGGCCTCTTGTAATGGGTTTAAATGAATAATTAAACCTATGGCATCAATGGATGTAACTAGAGACTCTAGACTATCCAAATTGCACTCAATAGCCTGAGCAACACCGATATTGGCTAGCATTTTTAAATTTGGATGTTTTGCTTTAATGTCTTTCCACTCATTAGCCGCGCTATCATCCATTAGCTGTCTACGCTGAGACCCCACTGCAAATAACCAATTCTTCTGTTCACAAGCAGAGGCAAAACTATCATTTAGTTTTTTTCCTTCAGAGTGACCAGCTGTCATGGAAGATACATAAATTGGTGATGAGAACATATGCCCTAAAATATTTTTAGATATATTAATTTCTGAAAAATTAATATCGGGCAATGCTTCGTGCACCAAAGCAATCCCTTGTAATTTATTATTTGAGACATCGACGTGGTTGTTTAAACAATGGCTGATATGATCTTTTTTTCGTTGCTCAAAATCTTTAAGATTTTCTGGTTCCATAAAACCTTTAAGCCCTTTAACTCTACTCATTAAAAAAAGGTGAGTTACTTCTCAGCGACTCACCTTTAGTTAATTATTATAATTGTAAGCTGCCTTTACAGACCTAATTGCTTAACTAAATGTGTGAATCCCTCGGAATCATGTATTGCCATATCGGAAATCACTTTACGATCTAGCTCTAGTTCAGATTTATTTAAAGCACCAATCAGTCTTGAATAAGTTGTACCATTCATTCTTGCTGCTGCATTAATTCTTTGAGTCCAAAGTTTTCTGAATTCTCTTTTTTTCGTTTTTCTGTCTCTGTAAGCATATACTAAGGCACGGTCGTTCTTTTCTACAGCTGTGATGTAACACTTACTGTTTGAACCTCTGTAACCTTCTGCTCTTTTTAAAACTTTATTTCTTCTACGTCTTGCTTTAAAACCGCGTTTTACTCTCATGTCTAACTACTCCTTACAGTACTAAAAGTCTGTCGACTTGGTAAGAGTTAGCGTCATCAACATAAGTGCCTTGGCCCAAATGACGTTTTAATTTTGAAGAGTGATGCCATAGCCTGTGACGTAAGCCCACTTTATGTCTTTTTACTTTTCCACCAGGTTTAGCGCGCATACGTTTTTTCGCACCACTGTGAGTTTTTGTTTTCATTGTTTCTCCTAACATCTGAAGAGGCGCGGATAAGCCTTATTGCTATCCATCTTTGAAGCCCATTTCAGGTAATAAGTAAGGGATATAACTACCTAAATTGGCACCCCTTGTCTAGCCCGAAATAAATAATATAGGCCTCAAATCTAATACAATCAACTTGATGTAAAATATACCCCAAAAGTCTCCATTGCCTATCAAACTCCCCTATTATATGAAGTCAGAATGAAGGATAAATCACCACTTTTTAGAAGAACAGTGGCTCTTGTAAAAGCCATTCCAAAAGGAAGGGTAACCTCTTATGGACAAGTAGCCGCCTTAATTTCATCTCCCGGCAGTGCGAGATACATCAGTTATATTTTAAGATCATCATCTACGAAATACAGTTTACCCTGGCACAGGGTAATTAGCTCCACTGGTAAAATTGCTTCTCACACCTACTGCCAAACTCAAGCCCGCAAACTCAGGAAAGAAGGGGTTGAAATTGAACATAATAAAATTGATTTAGAAAGATATTCTTGGCAGCCAACAAAAGCTAAAGTAAAAGCCCTAATGAAGGGGCTGCCAAAACATAAAATAAAATAGACTCTCAATTACTTAATTAATCTTTACATTCATATGAGTAACAATACTTGGGTTATAGTGAGACGGCCTTATTGAATCACTAGCAATATCAATTAAATCATCACCTAAGTAATCTTGCACTTTCGCAGTTAAGGTTAATTGTGGTAAACGCCCAGCCACCTTACCGTTTTTCATTAAAAATCCAAATTGCACTGGAGTTGAAAAACTACCATCATCAGTGAAGTCGCCACCAGCAGCCAGCTCAACAACTAAACATTCAGGTAAATCCGCTAAAATCTCACTAATGGACTTACTTCCCGGACCAATATAAACTTTATTAAAACCAATTTGTGGCGAAGAGTTATAACTACGCATTCCGTTACCAGTGCTTTGCATATTATATAGCTTTGCATTCCTAGCATCACAAACTAAATTAGAAAAAACACCTTTTTCAAACAAACTTAAAGATGGATCCTCTCTTAAAAAACCTTCCCCATCAAATGCACGCAAAGCGCTAACTTCAGGATTATAAGAGATATCAAAAATATTTAATTTTTCATTTAAAACTTTTTCACCAAGCTTACCCTTAAAAAGACCAACGCCTTTATGATACATATTGGCTTTATGCCCTGAGATAGCTTTTGATGTGATCATCTCTGAACCAGTAAATACAACCGGAAGCTTGCCTTCTTTTAAGTTTACAACGGTTTCGTAACACTCAAGGTAAGGGGCATAGTTACTAATTGTTTTTTCAAAATCTAGTTTACCCACTTCCATAGATTCAAAGTAACTATCCATAATACCAGTTGAACTTTCATGCTTATAAATAATCTCAGATCGGCTAATATCATAGCTGTTAGTCATTGCCGTCCCATCAATACTCATATTAGTTTGGTTTGAGTAGGTTGCCACATTGCCACTAAAAATAAATTTTGGAAAATTCTTAGTTAAATAGTTTAATGACTTAGTGGCTACCTCATAGGCAGAATCAAACTCATTATTCAAAAATTGTACTTTTTTACTTACTGCCTTTGGTGCTGTTAATTCATAATCAAATGGCAAACTACCTAGCTCATTGCCAAGAGCCTGACTTATTAGTTTATCATCATCTATTTCTCCAATATTAGATGCCGAATAAACATTATTATCTTTGAAAACTCGAGCCCCTTTTTTGACAATGTTTTTATTCTTAACAGATACAATTTTATTACCTGCAATCTCAATTTTTTTCTCTTTAGTGTTATAACTTAATATTTCTTTTCTCATAAACTAACTCACCATCATATTATTAATTAAAATACTTGGACCACCATCATTCACAGGTAAAGGCGCTTGATCCCCCTTACCACAGCCACCAAAAGCTGAATTTTCTAGTAAGTAGTCATCGCCACATGCGTCTATATTATTTAAAGTTTCCATCATATCACCGGATATCACCGAAACTCTTATTGGCTCAGCAATTTTACCATTTCTAATCATGTAGCTTTTTCTAGGAGCAATTGTAAATGTACTTAAACCACTACCGTGGTTATAGTCTTTTATCAAAATACCTTCACCGGTTTTTTTAATCATATCTTCAAACTTATCTTTACCAGGCTCCACATAGGTACTTGTCATTCGCACAATTGGCTCATATTCAAAATTAATTGCTCTACCGTTACCTGTTGGTGCTTCGTCTAACACTTGTGATGTGTATTGTGAATGAAGTCTTCCAGTTAAAATCCCATCCTTTATTAGGTAGGTCTTCTTTGTAGGGAAACCTTCATCATCAATTGGACAATAACCCGTACCGGTGCTGTCGGCCCCATGATCTACAATGGATACACACTCATTAGCAACCCTCTCCCCTAACTTCCAACTTTCTTTCATTTTAGGGTCTCCTAACATAAAATCAGCCTCTGACTTATGCCCAAAAGATTCATGAGCAAACACACCCACAACATGGCTTTCCATAACTACTTTATATGACCCTGCCTCCACATTTTTAGCATCTAAAAACAAATGGGATTCTTCCATAGCTTTTTTAATTTTATTTTCCTTGCCTGCGAAGTCTGATAAATCCTGGCCATAGAACATAATTAAATCTGAAAATTGATTATCACCCTCAGTCAAAGTATAACTTATTGCCAGACCAATATTTTGCACATCATAAGAAAATTCAACACCTTCAGAAGATATAAAAAACTTTTCTTTATACTTGTCTGTATAGTAAACGTTAATTTTACTCACTTTTTCAAATTTTTTAATCTCGGGAAAATAACTTTCAGCTAACTTCTTTTTATCTTCAATGGAAACCTTAGTGATTTCTTTACCAGAAAAATTATTAATATGCTTAGCGTAGGAGTTTTGATTATAAGGTTTTAAATTATAATCTTCTTTATTTCCTTCAAATTTTTTAGCATCTATAGCTAAGCTAATTATAGTTTCAGTTAAATCTGTTAAATTCGTAGTTGAGGAGTAATGCCACATACCTTTTTCAAAAACTCTAATAAAGGCACCCAAAGAAGGTTTAGTGTCACAAGCTACGATCTCATAGTTGTCATAGTTAATACTTGTAACCACTTCGTTTTCAATTCTAACATCCCAATACTGACAAGTGTCTGCTGGCACGTTGATAGATTTTAAAAGTTCGTTATAGTTCATTTTCGCTCCTTATTTAACAATATTAATAGTTAAATCTCACCACCATTTATAATCTTCCCTACTGATAATTACAATTAGCTAAAGTTACTTTCCTCTGAATACTGACCTTTGGCCACAAAGAAATTTAGGTTAGCATTGAACTAACACCCAGGGTCACACCCTCTACCTGGGTTACTAAAGCCAGAACAACAAACTCCACCTAAAGGCTTAGCAATAATACTAATGTTTTCATTAAAACTTAAGTCACTGCAAAATTTATTTTGCAATACTGCCTGATGGATATCAGCTTCTCCAAACTCATTATGGATCAAAACTATGTGGTAATTATATTTACAGTCCTTAGAGTCAATCACAGTATACAAGCCATTATAACTATGCGGTTTAAGTGCAACAATACTTTTCACGGCACTTGTCAGTGGCATTTCTTTAGCTACAGCTGTTAATAGAACTTGTAAGTTCTGAATACTTACCGAACGAGGAGGCAAAGCCCCTTGCAAGAAAATACCTACACTACCACCCAGTAAGTCAGCTTTGTTCTCACCATAACATGGTCGAGGAGTTGGTTTTGGCTTTGGCCTTGAGGGACAAAGTTCAGGATATACAATGCATGGATCCACCGCTGCAAAAGTATCTAGTGTAATTAATGCTGTCATTGTTATTGCTATTATTAGTAATGCTTTTTTCATTTAATTCATCCTTTGTTTGAAATAAATCCACTATATTTATATAATCAGATGTGGTACTTAAATCAATATTCACTTAAAAAGTATCAATATACGACCATATTTTAGCTCTGGAGTACCGAAAATGGTTCAAATCGAAATTAACTTATTATTAGACACATTAAAAAAAGCCTTGAGCGCTAAAAAATGGACTTATAAAGCTATAGGTAAAAAGTTAAACTTATCTGAAACTACTATTAAAAGAATATTTTCCAACTATGACTGTTCACTTACAAGACTTTCGCAAATCTGTAATCTTATTGGAATAACAATTATTGAGTTGGGCGAAATGGCCAAGTCCATTTCAACAAATGAAAATTACTTTCTAAATAAACAACAAGAGTCCTTTTTTGTTAAACACCCCTCCCTCCTTGCCATTTTCAGAAGCCTATACCGAGGATACTCACCTGAAAAAATTAAAAAAGAATGGAATTTAAACAAGAATTCATTTTTTAAGACTCTATTAGAGTTTGAAAAATTGGGATTACTAGAGGTTCTGCCAGATAACAAGTATAAATTTAAAATCACTGGCAGACTTCGGTTTAAACTTAATGGCAAGCTCTTCAATAAAATTATTAAGCCACAAACGATAGATTTTATAAACACTGTGTACGAAAATATTGAAAGTGAAGACTGCTCTTTCCACAGTGCTGAACTACAAATGACTGCTCCCACAATGAAAAAAATGATTCAAGAAATTAATGAGCTTGGCGTGAAATATCGATCTCTTTCTTATTTAGAAGAACGAACCATGAATAAACAACTCTTAAAAGATGTGAAGTGGATTTTTGCTTTCCTCCCCTACACAACTGATTGGCATAAGTATTAAATAGATTTAATAATCAGGTTTTTTCTGGCGAAGCTTTTTAGTTTCAGATTTCTTTTTCTTATCTTTTAATCGGCGTTCTTTGGAACCTTTGGTGGGCTTGGTTTTTTTTCGAGCCTTAGGGACATGGGAAGCCTCTTTCAGGCATTGAATTAATTTGTCTATACAGTTTTGCTTATTCATGTGCTGGCTTCTCGCCTGCTCACTGGCAATAATTAACTCACCTGTATTTGTAAGTTTTAATGATAAAGAAATAGCCGCTCTCTTAATTCCATCAGTAAAGGTAGATGATGACTGGGAATTACTTCTCTTTGAATCTAATCAATTATTACTCTGTTACAAAATTACTGCACTCCACGTAAATCTGGCCTACTAGGGGCCTCTATAGTTGGGCCATTAACTGTGCAGTCTTTTCTCTCAACTGGATTAACATATCGAAAGTAACGTTCATCTGTAATTGAACTTAAGTAAGCTAATAAATCTCTCTGTTGGCTAGAGTTAAAACAATCACCTCCATTACATCCAAAAGGCATACGAGGAGAGATATCTCCTTTCAAGTGACCCGTAACTTTACCCCAAAAATCATCCGAAGATGAGAACTGAGTTAAGCGAACAACTTCGACCTCATTAGCATTTTTTGGGTCCTGCGGAATAAAGCCTAACTCTTGATCACCAGTGTGGCACCTATTACATCTTTGCGCTAACTGTTGACCTGACTTAACTTGGCTAACCTCAGCTTCTGTCATTGGGTTAACTTCTAAATTATCTATTCTAAGTTTAGAAGTGGAGCAATCTGGCTGTACAGTTGGTCGGGCAGATGCTAGCGCTGGTTCTTCATTTAACTTTGCTAACTCCTCATCTAATTTTCTTTTAAGGATAGCACAAGCTGAGTTAGAGTTATTTTGAAATTCACCACTGTCAACATCTCTTGAAACACCTCTCCCTAATTCATCAAAGCATGAAAACCTTGATCCAAAATGATTAGCTATTCCATCAACAAGTAAATTATCTTTATCTTTAATCAGTTGCGGATCCCCTAATGAACTTGCAACATCATCCAATACATGACCTAAAGTAATATCATGAATTCCATGATCACTTCCAGTATCTGAAAAAATTACAGTGTTATACACTCCAGTACCTGCCCTAGGGTTTGAACTTAAGTCTTCTGGTGGATGCATTGTAAAGTCATTTTCTTCAAAACCAACAACTTCTTTAGCAAAGCTTTTAAAAAGAGGAAATGAATTCGGATCTCTAGCATTACTTGCTGAGTTAGCTATATTTTTTAAGCCCAACAAAGCTCCTATTCTTTGTCTATCTGCATCTGTAAGACAAGTTCTAAGTGATTCCATTGCTAAAACAATTTTAAATTTATCGTAATTCGGGTTATCTTTAAGTAAACGATAATTTCTAACTCCAGTTAAATGTCCATAGGCATCAGTCATACGAGCATTAGTTCTAAGGCTATAGTTAAATGGATCTCTACCACCAGGAACTCCAGTGCCGTCTCTTGACCTTTTCTGCGCACTGTCGGCATAAGGATAGTGTGAGTAATCTTGGTCTGTCCAGGCTTGCTCAATACCTTTGCGTTCTCCTTGCGGCAATTGAGCCCAAGGTAACGTCTGCAAACAAGGGTCAGTTTTAGATTTAGCTTGAATATCTTTAAATGAATTTTTTAACCTTTCATGAGCGGCCCTATCTAAATTCCTATTACAACCTGGAAAGCTATAAAACCTATTTCTATAAGCAGTGCGCCCCATATTATCATCACTCATTCCATAGAAAGTAATTCCACGTTTTTCATCACAATCTCCCCAAAAAAAGTATTCAGGCCAATTTAATTTTAAATGCTCTGAGCCAGACTGACCATTTTTTGGTGTGGTTGAATGGCAGGACACACAAGACTGAGGTGAATGATGCACTCGTTTTCCTTTACCAGCAGCCCCTACTCCTACTCCATTTCTTGAATTAAAATCATAACTAAGAGTTTTAAACTTATCCTGCTTATCATCAAAATAAATCACCTCAACAGTATTATGCTTATCTTGCTTAGGGTGACAAACATAAGATATAGTGATCTTTCCATCAATACTTCCTCTGAGTATTCGAGGGTTTTTCTCATCAACTAAATGATCACCTTCTCCTCTTTGTAATGACCTTGTATTAGTTATAAATGTAAACCCCTGCAAAGTTCCATCTGGAATTTTTTGCAAGAAGTCTAATAAATTATTACTCTCTAACGCTATGTCATCTAGTCTATCAATTGACAAGCCAATTTCAGAACAGTCAGACCTAACACCAAATGGAACTCGTTCCTCTGAAGATATTAACGAAGTCGGTATATCATATTTTACAGGCTCATTTTTGGCGCTCGGCTTTGATAATAAAGCTCTTAATTCCATAGCCTCTTTAGATGAACCATCAAGATTTATTGTATAATCAGCTTTAGCTCCTTTAAACTTAGCTTCTTTTGTTGTATCATTATAATCAACCACAACACCTGTTATTTCCTTTGCAAACAAAGCCCCAACAAGCAAATAAAATAATATAGTTATAATTTTAAAGTTCACAAGTTACCTTAAATCCACTCTTTTGTTTTTTAGAATTTACTAAATTCGTATACGTAAAATTAAACCTATTTTCATCTTCAAGAGTAAACATCAATATAGTTCTACCACCATAAACTATACCTACAGCCGACTGATTTAAATCCCATTCGGGAATCTTTTTTGTAGACCAAACACCGTTGAACTTAACTTTGTGTGATCTTTTACATTTTAAGTTTAGATTACACTGTAATTTAAAACGAATATGATCCTTCTCCTCTCCTCCAAAAATAGGCAAGTAAAGATCTGCCAAATAACTGTCATCAACCCGAGACACTCTAAGCTTCCTCTTTTCATTTATAATAAAAGTATTTGGAATAGTTTTAATTTCTGGAAGATCAAATGACTTAGTAAACTCAATTACTTCACTCACGCATTTAGCTTTTCTTTTTCTAGCCACTCTTCGAGACTTAGATCTTTTGCTACGTTTTATTTTCTTATTTTTTATTACTTTTGACTGAGCAGAAACAGTAGAGTTATTTGCACTATAAGCAATACCTATAAATATTATTAAGAAGATTTTAATAAAAATTTTCAACATTTTCAAATGATACACTTGTTATTAAGAATACACGAGCTCGATATTAATAACTAAACTTTTATATTAAGCAGACTTTTTTATGATTTAATTAGGTTTACGAAACCAAGGAAATTCATAACTCTATAATATATATAAATTAAATTAGTTTCCAAACAGCCATTCTTAAGTCAACAAATACTTTTGTATGAGCTTAATCATCAAATATTTTATACATTTTATAGACTAAAGTCGAACTTCTTGTGGGTTCAAATTCTATTATTTTCCAGGGGTGGGGGGGGAAAGCACTTAGTCAGAAGTGGAATTTCATAAGTTATTAGGTGTTATATGTATGATTCTTAGTTCTAAAACCACTATCTCAAAGATTTCAGAATATAATAATGCTTTAGTTTTTTTAAATAATTTAAAAGCAATCAGTAGTCTGGCTTTTTTTGCCTTAGCTTTTTAGTTTCTGATTTCCTTTTTTTGTCTTTCAAACGACGTTCTTTGGAGCCTTTGGTGGGCTTGGTTTTTTTTCGAGCCTTAGGGACATGAGATGCCTCTTTCAGGCATTGAATTAATTTATCTATACAGTTTTGCTTGTTCATGTGCTGGCTTCTTGCCTGCTCACTAGCAATAATTAACTCACCTGTATTTGTTAGTTTTGACGATAGCTTATCAATTAATAAAGACTTAACTTTATCATTAATACTTGGGGACTGAAATAAATTCCATCGCAGCTGCACTTGCGAGTTCGTTTTATTGACCTTTTGACCACCAGAGCCACTAGCCTTAACAAAGCTAAATTCAAGCTCATTTTCTGGGATCTGAATATCTTTATTTATAAAAACCATAACCACTTAAGTATAACCTAAGTGTAAGCATATTTAAAATTGATCAGGACCTATTCGGTAGATTTAGCTTCTTCAGCCTTGGCAGCAGCATCAGCTTTTTCAGCTGCATCAGCTTTAAGTGCTTCTTCACCACCAGCTTCTTCAAGCTTTCTTAGGCGTTCCTTCTCTTTTTTATACTCTTTAATTTTAGCCGGGTCTGGGTTAAACAGCACAAACATTTGGCGACCTTCACGCTTTGGGTTTGTTTCCACAACAGCTACATCATCTAAAAGTTTAATTACTCTTTGTAACAACTTTAAACCTTGCTCCTGATGGGCCATTTCTCGACCAGAGAACCTTAAATTTGCTTTTACCTTGTTTCCATCCAGTAAAAACTTTCTAGCATTACGTAACTTCACATTTAAATCATGGTCTTCTGTGCGTGGACGGAACTGAACCTCTTTGATAACAACAATAGTTTGTCGCTTCCTAGACTCTTTGTCTTTTTTTTGGTTTTCATATTTCCACTTACCAAAATCCATAATCTTACAAGTGGGCGGTTTCGCTGTGGGAGCAATCTCAATTAAATCTAGGCCCTTATCTTCAGCCATTTCTAAAGCTTCTTTTGAGGACATCACCCCAACGGCCTTACCTGTTTCATCAATTAAACGAACTTCTGGTGCAACTACATCTTTATTAACTCTGTATCCACCATTTTTCTTATGTTGCTTTTGGCCTCTTCTCATTGCAGCGATATGTATTCTCCTTGTTCCTTAATTAGGAATCCTTAATTAACTTCCTCAAAAAAAGTTTTTAAATTTTTATTTTCAATTTCATTTTTTATATTTTTAACAAAATCAGACTTAGCATAGCCTTTTTTATTGTCACCCGTTAGTAAACGAACAGCCACTGTGCTGTCGGCCACTTCTTGATCACCCACAGTGATCATATAAGGGATTTGCTTAAGCTGTGCTTCACGGATTTTATAACCAAGCTTTTCATTACGATCATCGTAGTGCACTCGCACTCCAGCCTCTTTTAACTCTTGCTCTAGTTTTTTACAGTACTCATCATGACTAGAAGTGATATTCATAATTACAACTTGCCTTGGCGATAACCAAGTTGGTAAGCGCCCTGCTGTGTGTTCTAAGTAAACGCCAATAAAACGCTCTAAACTTCCAAGGATCGCTCTATGAATCATCACTGGCTGATGATTGGCGTTGTCTTCACCCACATATTTTAAATCAAAATTATTAGGCATATTGAAATCAAGCTGTAATGTTCCTAGCTGCCAAGGCCTTTTTAAAGCATCAACAAACATAATATCTAGTTTTGGCCCGTAAAAAGCACCATCACCTTCATTCACTGTGTAATCTAAACCCAAGGTTTTAAGCGCATCTTCTAAATAGCCCTCAGCCTTGTCCCAAACTTCATCAGAACCAACGCGCTTTTCAGGACGAGTGGAAAAGAAGATTTTATAATTGGACATTCCTAACTTATTGTAAACTTCGTCTAAAAAAGTCATGAATGATTTTATTTCATCTAGTAACTGATCGATGCGACAAAAAATATGTGCATCATCTTGGCAAAAAGTAGTTACGCGAGTTAAACCATGTAAAGCACCGGTTTTTTCATTGCGATGTAAACGACCAAAATCTGCAATCCTCCACGGCAGGTCACGGTATGATTTTTTAGTAGCCCCATACAACAAACAATGGCCAGGGCAGTTCATTGGCTTAACGGCAAAGTCTCTTTCACCTACTTGAGTGGCAAAAATATTATCTTTATAATTGGCATCATGACCTGAGCGATCATAAAGTTGGTTATCAAAAATTTGCGGTGAAATCACCTCACTGTAACCATACTTTTTATAGCCTTCACGCATATAACTTTGCAGCTCGTTATAAACTATTGTTCCATACTCAGTAAAAAACGGAGCTCCTGGTGCAAAAGGGTGATTATAAACCAAGCCTAAGTCTTTACTTAGCTTTCTGTGGTCACGCTTTTTTGCTTCTTCTAAAATTTTTAAATACTCAGCCAACTCTTCTTTAGAGTTAAAGGCCGTAGCGTAAATTCTTTGTAGCTGTGGATTGTTTTCATCACCACGCCAGTATGCACCAGCAGTGCTTAAAATTTTAATGGTTTTAATTTGACCCATTTTTTGCACATGAGGACCACGGCATAAATCAAACCAATCACCCTGCTTATAGATACTAACTTCGTCTGCACCTAAGTCTTTTATAATTTCAACCTTAAAGGTTTCACCCATCTTTTCAAAAGTTTCAATGGCCTTTGCTGTTGGCCAAACTTCCCGAGTTACAACTTCATTTTTTTTAAGTAAAAAGTTAACTTTTTTTTCAAGCTCTTTTAAGTTTTCAGGAGTAAATGCAAATGGAGAATCAAAGTCATAGAAAAATCCATTTTCTATCACCGGACCAATAGTCACTTTAACTTCAGGCCATAACTCTTGCACCGCTTGCGCCATTACATGAGCCGCGGAATGCCTGATCACTTCTAAGGACTCCTCGCTACCTTTAGTTACAATTTTTAACTTTGTATCATTTGGTAGTACTGTGCGCAGATCAATAACTTCTGGGTTACCATTAATCTGCCCGCCTAAAGTGTCTTTTGCTAAACGCGAACCAATACTTTCTGCCACCTGTAATACAGTGGGCTGAAAATCGAATTCTTTAATTGAATTATCTGGGAGGTGTATACGAACTTGAGACATTTATTTAATTTGATTCGTATTTCTAAAAATTTGGTTCATATATATTTTTAAGTTCCTTGTAAAAAAGCTCTGAAGCCTAAGGATCCATTATAGGCTAAAAGCATAGCAATTCTCAAGTTTTAATGGGCTTACAGCCTAGTTTTGGACGCATCAAGTCAGCTCTCAAGAGTAAATCGACCATAATGATGGTCAATCTCGGCAATACGACTAAGGTACATATCGCTAATCTAGTTAAATAATTCTATATGTTTACCAACCAGTAGTCTCTAAAACTAGCCTCCCGAATTGAATGAGTTAATTAAGTAATATATTATTAAAGAAATATTACCCATAATCTTACAAGGAACTCATTATGAATCTAATAAAAATTCTCTTTTGCGCACTGGTATTAACTTCTATTTCTCAAGCTACTGCAAAATCAAATGAGATTCGCCCAGTGACTTACAAAGAAGTTAGACGAAGCATAAGTACACTTTCTAGAGCCATGCCAAGCACTGTTGTTGCCCAGTTTGGAACACCCTATGCCAGTGTTTTTTGCAAAGATGAAAAAGATGAAGCCTCTTCTTATTACGAGCTAAGATACCCAGTTAAAGCTGCAACAAGCAGTGAAATCAATGACAGCTTCAGCAATAAAGATAAAACTGCTGCGGAATGCACACCAATACGTTTTTATAAAAAGAACTCCTATAAATTAGGCTTAGTGCTAACAGAAGCAACAAACGTAACGCCCCTTAGTTGTGAGTACCCATGTCAAAAAGGGCGATCAACTAACAAAATCGTAAATATTTCTGTGACTGATTTTCAAAAGCAGATACAAAAGTAGTAAACATAAGTTTTCTTCAAAATTATATTGTTTGCATAGGTAATAAATTTTGTTTATCGTAAATACTCAATAAAAAACTAATTTTTTATAGGAGAATTTATGAAGTCATTAATAATCAAAGCTACTATTGTAGCCTTTATATCCACGTTTACATTTTATGCCAATGCAGGCTTTCACCTTGAGCCAAATATTGACTATACCCTTAGTGGCGAGTGGGAGCAGGGTAACGCTGATGATGACTTATCCATGTTACTAATAGGTGTTAAATTAGGTTATCAAGCTCCAATGGGGCTACAAGTGGGTGGAGACATTCAAATTGGGGCTGGCTCAATAGATGCTGGAAATTCAGATTTTGATAGCGCTCAGGTGGATTTTGGTGCTTATCTTGGTTACCAATCTCCAATCGGAATCAGAGCTTCATTTTCCTATTATCTAGGTTCAGCATTAGCAATTGATGGAGCTGGAGACCCTACTTACACTGGAAATGGATTTAGATTAGGTGTTGGCTATTCATTCAAAAGGCAAAACTTAAGCTGGTTAGCAGTTAACTTAAATTACTCTATAAGAAGCTATGATGAAATTGATGATAACTTTACAATTGGCTCACAAAGCTTAATTAATGACTTTGAAACAGAGTCTATCATGCTATCAGTAAGCTTCCCTTTTAACTTCGGAAGATAACAATAAAACAAAAAAGTTAACGGGCACATACAAAGAAAAATATGTGCCCTTACTTTTTTAGACTTTTACATGTACCTTATTAGGTATGACTAAAAAAGAAATCACCAAAGACGAAATCAACGAACTTCCCATTGTTAAATTCTCAGGCAACATCCACCTTATTACAGAGCAAGAAGCTTATTTAAAAGCCATTGATAAGCTCAAAAATGAAACCCACTTAGGGTTTGATACTGAAACCAGACCTTCTTTTAAAAAGGGCGAAAAAAATAATGTTTGTTTACTACAGCTATCTACCCTTGATGATGCCTATTTGTTTCGTTTAAACAAATACCCGCTTGGTGACAAACTCAAAGAGCTTTTGGCCAATAAAAATATAATTAAAACTGGAGTGGCAGTAAGAGACGACATCAAGGGGCTACGCAAAATTAATGATTTTGAGCCCGGTAGTTTTATTGAATTAGCCGACCTCGCCAAGCAACTAGAAATTAAACAACTAGGTTTGCGCTCACTCGCTGCTATAGTCTTAAATATTCGTATTAGTAAGCAGTTTAAACTAACAAATTGGGAACAACCCAACCTTAATAAAGACCAACTCTGTTATGCAGCCACTGATGCATGGATAGGACTAAAGCTACATACAAAAATGACTGAGCTGTTAACACTTCAAAGACAATAAGAGCTTTTATTACTTTTGAATATCCAAAATTTCTGAATAAATATTCTTAAAAATTATTCAGAAGCTGGGTTACTACCGCCAATAATAAAAAAAGGGCAACTACTTGCTGCCCTTTTTAAATCTAAATTAATTTATTAATCCTTAGTCAATACCAAGAGGCCCTCGGAAAGCTTTAGTTTTAGCCTGAACAAAGGCCTTTAAAATAATATCTGCAAACTTTCGATCAGCAATGGTCACTTTTGTAGTTTTCTTTTTCTTTTCTAAAGTCACTTCTAATTTATCTTTGTAAAAATCTAAAATCATTTTATCGTTTTTAGTCATGGTCTTAACTTGCTTATTAAAAATTTTTAAATTGGCCTTTTGAGCTTTACAAGTGGCTTCATCACCACAATTAGCTTTAAAAGAATCCTTCCAACCCTGTTTTATTTTTTTACCGGGAGCCCTGAAAAAGATATAATGCATAACAATTCGCTTCATAGTATCAGAGGCCACAATCTTTGGACCGTTAGACTCTTTTGCTTCTAAGTACAAACCACCCACATATACTTTAACAGTAACACCCATTTTACTAGCCATTCTTGTTGTCATTCCGTTTAGTAATAAAGTTTTCCCGGCAACAGTGATACTGTCTTCCATAGTCACCTTATCTCTAGTGGCAGCAAAAGTTTGCAGTGAAAGAAATAAACCAATAAATAGACTCAAGCTTAATTTTAACATTCCATTCTCCTAATAGATTTTGTTTACACTCTATTATTATACATCATAGACCTAAGACTAATGGCAAAACACAAGAATAACAAGACCAAAATAGGGCCTAATTTTTGGTCCCTAAGTTGCAATAAATACTGGATATATAGTTGTTTTAATAAATACATCTAGGAGAAAAGAGCATGGGACACCCAATAGAAACATATGAACCGACCCAAGAAGAAAAGTATGACCATTACATTGAAATGCAGAACCACTGCCCGCTTTGCAACAGTGAACTTAACATCAAGGTAACCTCTTATTTAGAAAATAACACGATCAAAGAAGAGGCTTATTGCGAAAGCTGCAATATCAAAACACGTAGCAAAGACCACAAATACCACTAAGAACTGTCAAATTTTTAGCACAAAAAGAGTCAATAATTTGGCTCTTTTTTTATGTCCAAAACAAATTGTGGTTTGGTCTAGTTGAAAGAGCACCTAGCGATTTCTCTTCCGTGTGCTAACATAACAACTTCACCTAACACAGATAAATCTGGTGAGATCCCTACGCGAGCTGAATACTTATGTATAGTTTGGTGGATAATGGTTTCGTTACTATATAAAAGTCTATCGCTCTCTCCCTCTATTAAGGGTATAGAATAACCGATGGTAAATTCCATACCATATGTTTCCCAACCCCTTGAAAAAAAGTCGTTCACAGAATCAAGCTTTTCGTCTGAAAATCTAAACTTTAATTGCAGTGGTGCTGTACTGCTGTCAGGCTGAAAAATTAAAACAGCACAGGACTGTAGAGGCTTCTTAGACTTTAAGTGCTTACCACTAACATTATATGATACAGCCTCTTGAATAGATGCTAATGTTTGGAAAGAAAACAAAATAAGAAAAATGCTTATAAATAATTTGTACAATTCGACCTCCCTAAGCTTTTATTAACTTTGTTGTACATAAAAACAACCAATCAAAGCAAATAGTGCTTAAAAGGATGTAATCTTTATAATGTAAGCACTCGTAAATCATTTGCTTTCTTTAAGCAAAACCAATTTGATTCCCACGAGTAATCCCGTGGTACTCTGTTTTCGACCACATAGATAAAAAATAATTAATAGTTTTATATTTACACCAAAAAAACAAATACCGCCCTTAACAAAAGATCTTGCTATATAATGAGACTGTAAAATAGGAGCTAATTAAAGTTTTTAGTCTTGATTATTAGAACTAACATAAGCAAAGTCCCAATAAGTATCCAAAACATCACCACTCATGGGGTCTATTCTTACAACGTACCGAGAAGATGAACTAACAGGAGTTATTGTTACTACATATAAACACTCCCTCTTAAAGAAATCCACTTGAGTTTCAACCTTAGTGATATCTTTAGAAAACAACTTTGCCAGGTCATGTTCAAAGTTGCCGTTGAATGTTCCTAACTCTTTGTGTTGCTTATCATTTAATGACTCATGAGTATAACTAACTCCAGCCAATAACACCGCTGTATCTTCAGAAATTGCAAGAGGGCAATACTTAGTTTGCGCTAACGAGAGTTGACTAAATAAAATTGAGAATAAAATAACAAATGTAAATTTCATAAATATATCTCCCATACTATTTTTTAGTAAATAGACATGCCCAAGACTCAAAGCAAGGACATGCCATTACACATAAAAAATTACAGTGTAAAATTAAACTTGTTGATTAAAGCCCCTGGCGCACTACTGCCGCCTATGTAGCGTTTATCATAAGTCATTGTATTAGGGTTAATTTCTGACTCTTTAGTGAAGTCATTAAGCTCAGAGCCGAAGCAGTTATATAAGCTCTCATCAAACCTTAAATCTTTTATAGGCCCAACGATCTCACCATCTTCTACCCAAAAGCAGGCAAAGCGAGTCATACCTGTAATCCTTGCACTCATGCGGTCACTCCAATTTAAATAATGTAAATTAGATAAGTAGAGTCCAGTTCCTAATTCTTTTAAGACATCCTCTTGTGATAAGTTACCAGGCTTAATTACTGGAGAGCCAAGCATCTCATAATCATTAGCTTGATTAGATGGCACGTTAAACTCTGCCGATGATTTTGAAGACACTAACAATGTTTTTAGTTCTCCATTTTCAATTAAGTTTAATTTGTTCGCTCTCACCTCGCCTAATTCATTAAATTTTGGTGATAAGCCTAATTCAAAATTTTCTTGTAAACTAAATTTTGGCGACAAAGACTCTTTACCTTCTTTTAACTTAGCAAAGGCGCAGTACCCTTGCTTGAAAGCGGACATACTCAAAGAACCCCACGACATGGTGCCTAAAATTTCACTAACAGCACCAGGAGCCAAGTATGTTCTATGTGCGCCAGGCTTAACATTAACCACTGGTAAATCCATTTTAGTTAATAGTTGTTTTGATGTTTCAATATTAGCTAAATACTTTTGGCTATCCCATTTACTTCCGGCATAACAGTTTTTCACTGCCTTTTGCTTAGCTGAGTAAAGTGAGTAATCAAAATAAAAAGTATTGGATGTAAACCAATGCTTTAAACCTTTTGAGTTATATACCCCCTCACTCACAGGCCCTGATACAAAAATCCCTGCCATGTCCACATCTTGCAATGGAGCAAGAACTTCAGTGGTTACATCAATAAGGCTAGCCGCTTCTGTTTCAATAATTTGAGAGCTATCCGTCCCGGCCTGTGGCAAAACTACACTTTGGCTTTCTGGTAAGTTTTCAGCATCTTGCTTACAATCCGCAATTAACTCTAAGCCTAGCTTTAAATCCACTGACTCATCAAAACTAATATTCATTGATTTTGATAGTGACCGATTATTTTTAATAAAAGTTAGACCAATAGCATTTTGGGAAACATTAGTTGCTTGTCTTAGTTTTGACTGGTTAAACCTATAAAACTGAGTCTCTTCACCACTGTATGAAATCGTTAAGTGCTCATCACTTGCCAAGGCTGCAACTAATTTTTCACTAAGGCTATAAAAATACTTTTCTTGTTTTTTAATTTTATCAAACACAGACATTACTTACCTCCACCAAAAACTTCAATATTAGAAAATAAAGCCGTGGGAACTGCATGCCCTACTCGAATAACTTGGTTTGGCTCACCTTTACCACAATAAAAACTTCCAGATACTTCCATAGTACTTTCATCACCCAACATTTTTAAATTCGTCCAAAATGGTGTGCATTGTCCACGATAGTTAGGGTTTTTTACAACTTTAGTTAGTTTTCCATTTTCAATAAGTTGTCCGTACTCACAACCAAACTGGAATTTGTCGCGATAATCATCAATTGACCATGACCTATTGGCTTTCATCAAAATCCCTTTTTCGGTAGCGCTAATCATATCAGCCATGGTTGATGTCCCAGTTTCCACATTAATATTGGCCATTCGATCAATAGGCGGCCTGTTCCATGACTGCATTCTAGCACAAGAAACACCATCCACACCTAAACGAGCCTGGCTTTCTAAACTTCCAATCCCAGCCACTAGCTTTCCACCTTTAATTAAATATTTCTTCTCAGCCTTTGCGCCCGTATCATCAAAGTCATAGGATGCCAGCTCACTAGTTATGGTTGGATCAAAAGTAACATTTAAAAGTTCAGAGCCGTACTGTAATGTTCCAAAGTCTTCTTTATTTAAAAAACTCCAGCCAGCGTAATTTCGTTCATCACCTAAAATTCTATCAAGCTCAAGTGGGTGTCCAATAGATTCATGCACCTGCAAATACATTTGGTCTGGGGTGATCATTAAATCACGAGTGTCTGATGGGCAGTTTTCTGCATTTAATATTTCATTGAGCTCTCTAGAGATTTCAATGGATTGTTGTTTCAAACTATCCTTATTAAAATAATCTAAACCAAATTGACCAACTTGCCCCCCGTTAGAACGGGTTTGGTTGTCGCCATTAAGCGACGCTGCCATTCCTAAATCTAAAGTGCATTGTGTGAGCTTTTGATGGTAATCAGAACCATTACTACTTAAAAATAAAGTTTCAGTATCAGAAACAATGGTCCTTGCACTACGGCTCATTAATTGGGCATCACCACTTACAGTCATAAACTTTGTAGCATTCACTAGGTTATCAGCAATTTCATAGATACTTGATTTATCAAATTGAGTTTTCACCTGGCTTGAGTACGTACCAACAGCCTTAGGCCTTTGCTCCATACTAAAATTATATAAATTCCATTTTTCATTTTTTAGAGCCTGTTCAGTGGCCTGATCAAAAGCTCTTTGTATGGAGTCAAAACTTAAATCATTAGTAGCAACAAATGAAAACTGACCATTAACTAAAACTTCGGCCATGACCCCATTGTCATAACCTGTATTAATACCATCTAATTTCTCATCTCTAACAGATAAACTGGTTTGAGTTTGGTTGATATGGCGCAATCCCCACCAATCAGCTTTTACATTTAGTTTTTTAAATATATCACGCATTTATAAAACCTTCCTTTTAGTAATTAAGTTAGTCATATAGCCTACACTCACAGCCATTAAACAAAGTAAAATTATATATCCAAGCACTGGTATAAACATTAATAATTCAAAAATTAAAAAGCCAACAATAAGATATAAATATTTAGATCTTTTTACCGCACCATCAGCAAACTTCTCAAACACTTTATACCCTAAATAAGCACAAATCAGCCCATAGCCTAGCATTCCCATTATATAAAACAAAAATGAGTAAATAGGAACTATGGCTAAACCCACCACTGTTACGGTCAACACAAACATAATAAATGGCATTAAACAAAAATGAATTAAACCTATAAAGCCTTCATAGGCCCACTTTTCATGGCGGCTAAATAAATTTTCACTAATATAGGGTACCACCTTAAAGCCAAGCCAAAATAAAAATATTACTTGAATAAAACGCACAATAACCATCATTAGTTTTGCACCAGAAGAACTAAAGTTAGAAAAGTTACCTAAATCGCCAGAGAAATTAAAGTTATCTAACATTCCTGATTTGTTAGTGGTAACAAACCCGCCTTGATCCACCTGTAAGGTCCCAGAAAGCTCAGTGATTTTATCTGTTATTTTGCCATTTGGGCCCACATTCACTGTGCCCTTTATTAAAATCAAAGTACCCACATCACCATTAATTTTAACAGTTCCACCAGTAACAATGAGAGTATCAACTAACTCTCCCTCTTCCACCACATATTCGTCATCTTTATTAACGACAACAAAGCCTTTTGTATCAAAAACTTGTATTTGTGAATTATCGTCATCGGTTACTTCAATATCTACCTTGTTTTTTCCGTCATCAACTTTAATAGAAACCACATTTTTATGACTCATTATACTTTTAGATATTTTACTCTTTAAATCTTCCAAACTCTCCTTGTTTTGATCAAAGGCAATTGTACTTTTTTTAATTGAGCTAGAAAGAATTTTATTTGATAAACTATCATCAATTAGTATTTCAGTTTGTAAAACCTTTAGCCCTTCAGCTAAGCTTTCATCTTCTGACAAATCATTAATTTTTAACTTACCATTGCCCCACTGGATTTCCACATCTGCAAAGGCTAAGTTAACAAAAAACAAACTTATGATTAGCAGTAATATTTTTTTAATCATTTATGACTCCTTAAACCATATTTTTTATCAAATACAAAAAGTGAAATAATACAGATTAAAATTAATAGTGGCGAAACCAATAATGCCTTGCTCACGCTAAACATATCAGTGAATACACCTAGCGCGTAATGAAAAATTAAGACCGTTAAAGATGTCATCGACATAACTTGCGCCATTATTTTGGGCGACTGATTTTGGTAAACTTCAGCAATATAATCCATATTTAAAGCGTAACAAGGAGCCATGGTTACACCACAAAAAACTAAAAACCATGGGTTTACAAATAAACCCAGCAGAAAGCTCACTAATGAAACAAAATGACAAATTAGTAGTAAGTTGGCAGCACTTACTTTTTGAAAGCTCACAAAAGTAAAAAACACTCTGCCAATAAAAAGGAGTAAAAAGAAGTAAGTTACATATTTAGTGGCCTCAGAAAGTGGCATTGCGTGTTCAGTTGTCAATAATTGAGTTATTCTTGTGGCAATACTAATTTCTGCACTCACATAAAAAGCCACAATAATACAAATTAAAAATAATGATGTTCTTGAGTTGGCATTTAATTCAAAAACATCTTTACTAATAATTTTCATAGCATGATCTTTTTTTGAATATAAAAACATGACCACAAACAAAAAGCACACCACAGCTACACCGACCAAAGAGAATGCAAACAAAGTGTCACGCCAACTATAGTTATTTTCTAAAGCCCAATGTATTAAAAAGGGAGCAACTACCGAGGCAAAGGCATAAATTGCATGCAAACCAGAGAGCCACTTCCTACGAGAATTTTCATCGGCTGCTTTTTGAATGGCCACATGTTCAAACACTGAAGTAACACCAAGACCAAAACCGAACATCCCCAGGGATAAAGCCACGAAATTAAAAGAAGGCGACATACTAAAAAATAAATAGCCTAATGCCATCAAAATGGTCCCCAAAAATAAACCTTTAATGCTGGCTATGGACTGAACAAAGTACTTGGCTAAATAGCTACCAATGAATGAAAAAAAGGACGGAACCACAAAGACTAATGAGCCCACAGAGCTATTTAATTTAAAATCAGCTAAAATTTGAGGATATAGCGGGCCACGTGAGTTATCTAAAAAACCTAAAACAAACAAACTTAAATATGAACAGCTAATGAGCAACAGGCCTAAACGACTCAGGAATTCCCCTTTTATATGGAGTTAAAATAGCCCTAGAACATACCCTACTCAACTGCCCTTGTTAAATTAATCTCAATATTTTTAATTTAAATCTTCTTAAATTGATTAGATTTCTGTGAGTTCTCTTGTCTCTTTACTGAGCAAAGCAATCACTCAAAACACAATCCCTAGTGATTTCAATGACCTAGAATCCTTTATAGACAATGGTTTCCCGACTTAACATTTTTTCTTAATGTTTAAAATCCTTTGCAACCTGAGTATAATAAACAGTATATTGGCGCCATATCTGGGGGCAGTGATTTGGTGGGGACTAAACCTATATACTCCCAGGCTAACCATTAAGGGAAGTCTTATGAGCAAGTATCTATTTCTGTTATTTTCAATATTACCAATGAGCCTTATGGCCGCTGAATCTTCAAGTGTTTCATTTGACGACGTACACCGTGCGGTAACAACTAATTTAAAACTTAAAAAAGCTAAGCCTAGAAAAAAGAAGTTGAAAACATTTTATGTGGATTACGCTCGCTACGAAGAAAACATTTATGCCCGCTCAAGCAAATATGAAATTGGCGATCAAATGGAGTTGGATTTTTCTGCTCGCTGGAACTTAACCCCAAAAACACATATGAAGTTTGGTTTTGAAATTGACCCTGATGAAAAGTCTCTAACGGCTGGTAGTGAATCCAAAGCGCAAAAGTTTGACATGTTCTTTAACCATAAAGTGGGTAATTTTACAGTACAAGCAGAACTTGAGCTGGATACCAATACTAAAAATGAAAAAGCCGACGCTAGTGTCGATTTTGGCGGAATTAGCCTTGGTTTAGACAATGACTCAGATGGAAGTTACATTTCTTACAGTGCTTTTGACGGCGTCATGGATTTTACTTTTTTCCCATTCAATTTTAATAGTGAAGTGGGTGATGAGTTCAATAGCTGGGATGTGGCTAGACTTTACTACATTGATGGCGCTCCATCTTCAATTAAAAGCTCCCCTTTTAGTAATGAAACTTTAAAGTTCAAAACCATTCCTGGTGCATCAATCACCTTTAGGCCTGCTAAAGATCTATTTTTTCGTGTGGGTGGTGGTGTAACATCTTACCTTTACCCTTCTAACCCTAACTTTGATATTTCAAACACGACCACTTCAAACTCTTGGGAACGTAGACAAGATGTGGGAATTAAAGCCTCTGCTGGTTATATAAATAAAAACTTTCGTATTCTTGGTGAGTACGCCGTTCATGACAAAGACAAAGAAACCGGATCACTTTTAAAAGCCGCCGGTTCATTAACTAGTGCTGTTTTAATTAAAAACTTAATCTTAAGTGGTGAAGTTGGGATGTCACAAGCTGGCCGAAACCCATATCGTGTAAAAAATGGTGGTGGCTGGTTTGAAGACGAAGCTCCTTTTCACCCTGTTTACTCAAGTGTTAATGGCAAACCCCATAGCTGGATAGGATCCACTGACTATGCCTATATGGCTAAAGTTGGTTACCGCTTTGGTAAAAGCTTTGTTCCTTATGTCTTTTATAAGTTTCAAGGTGAAGATTATATTTTTAGAGACAATGAGTCAGCCCACAAACTTCGTAACTTTAATGACGAACTCTCTCATGGTGGTTTAGAGCGCATTGGTCTTGGTGCTCAATTTCAAGTTAATAACTTTACAGTGCGTCCAGACATAGAGTTCCGCAGAGCTAAAAACGATGTATTCAATAGAAGTGCTGGCATACAAGATGAAAAATTTAATACCGGTTACAGAAAAAATGATTTTGCACTATCACTAGTGGTTTCTTATAGTTTGAATGACTCAAGCTTATGGGGCTGGTGGAAAGACCAAGGAGAAGGTAATTATGGCAAAACTTATAAGTAAGTTATTTTTAGTTTTTATATTAAGTTTGGCGGCTGCTTCTTGCAGCGAAGATATAGATCCCTCAAACAGCACCACAGAGGTGAGTAAAGAGTTTACTCCTGCTGCCAACTCCATTGAAGAGCTACAGGATGAAATATCCAACAATGTTATTTTAGGTTCCTCAGACAATCGTAGCAGAAACCAAACTAAAATCTACTTAGTCGATTTAAAAAACTTACTAACTTACCTGTCTAGCTACCCTAACGACAAACAAGCCATTGTTCGTGCGCTTAAGACGGCAAAAAACTTAGAAGAGCTGCCTTTGCCAATTGCTGATCGCGCTCGAATAGACCCAGTTATTCAGCAGTACACGGCCATAATTGCTAAACATGCCAAGTCAAAAAGTGTTGATATCAGCGATATAAACTGGAGAATATTCAGTTATGATTTTAATGATGGTTTAAAGCCTTTTTGGACGCAAGCCTCTAAAAGCACTTGGCTAACTACTGATGGTAACGCTGTTAACCCTCAAACTAAAGCCACAGCCCGTGCCTCTAAGTTTGACCCCAATAAAGCATGGCTAGTTTCCCCTCA
>CALLBC010000258.1 GCA_938001965.1 uncultured Bdellovibrionales bacterium
GAAGAGGTGGATATGGAGTTACGAGCACAGTTTAAAGAGCTCGGTGGCGAGGAGTTCCATTATATTCCTGCCTTTAACACCACTGATATTTGGATTAAAAACATGAGCTCATGGGTAGAGCGAACTCATGGTGATTGGCCATTATTAAGTAACTAAAAAATAACCTCCTTTATGCTTGCAAGACTTAACTCTAGGTAAAAGGCAATAAGGTCTATTTTACTTAATATCAATTTAATAGTTGATATAATTTTCTTATGATAAAAAATATTTTAATTTTACCGTTTACAGTTATATTTTTAATTTCTTGTACCACATTTTATATAAAGTCCTCAAAGAATCAGAGAGAACCATCTTCTATAGAATTACACTCACTCAGAGCTAAGAAGAAAAACAGAAGTATTTTTAATTTAGCATTAAAAATTCAAGATGAGGCTTTGGCTGATGAGGAAGAAGAGGACGACGACCCACGATTAGCTCAATGTGCAACAGATATTTGTGGGCCAGCAAAAAGCCACAGAGGTTATATGCAGTTGCACTTTGATCAAAGTAATGAATTTATGCTTAAAAATGAGCAAGAGTTTTTAGAATCCGTTAATAGTAAAGTTAATAAGATCATAAGTCTTGAGAGGGAAATATTTTTACTAGAAAATATAGCCATAAAAAAAATTACTACAGATGAAATAATTTTCCAGCCTAAATTTAAAGTTTTCGTAGGACTTATGAAATATATGAAGACTTTGGTAAAGCTGAACTACATGAGTTTTGAAAGTAATGGGCAACTAACTGACCCAGCATTAGATAAGAGTAAAATATTTAAATTACAAAGCTTGAATCGCCATTTAAGCCAAAATACTGACCTTCTGAAAAATTCAGGACTCTCAGTTAGTGAACAGGATTGGTTTATTAAGCTATTAAGTAATAATTACTTAGCAAATGGGTTGTTAGAAGTGCATGAAAGGCAAAAGTTAAACTTTATTGATCTTCTCAACAAGAAAAAACCACTTGCAAAGCGTGATGCAATTCTTGCAATTACAAAAGAAATTACAGAAAAAATGGAGCGGTTTAAAAGTGAGTTAAATTTTGGAATAACTATATTCCCGCCAAGCTTCTTAAAATTAGCTGATATCGTAAATAACCCAGGCAAAGCTATTTATGATAAGAATGAGATTCTTGAGGTTTACCAAATGGCTGCTATGCTCGACCTTTATTTTGGTCGAGATAAAAGTCAAGATAGTTTAGTTTCCTCATATCCTATTAATGACAAACAATTGGCGCAGGCTTATTTAGGTAGTAGCAATTATAAACATAAACATAAGTATTTAACTAATGATAGTGACTACTCTGAGCTATTAGCTGTAGTTAAAGCATATACTGACGACAGTATTAGATTACCTTTTAATACTCTAAATTCAGAATTAAGAGTTAAGCGATTTGATCAACTAATGTCTGAAGTTAAAAATGAAATTAGGCAAATGATTGCTTTTAAAGATAAAAAACTACAGAATAAATTTGATAAAAGATTTGCAAAACTACAATTAAATTATAATTCCCGCTCTAAAGCTGATGTGAAAAAAAAATTGAATGATAATCTAGATTTATATTTAACAGTCCTAAATGGCAAAATGAAAAATGCTAAAGAAGATCCAGCAGTTTTATATAATGAAGTTCTCTATGATATGATAACTATAAATGAAGAAGAGAGATTTTTAGTTGAAGGGAGTACGGGTGTTGAGAGCGTAGATGAAGAGGTTCTTATTCATGATGTGATGTATGACTTTATCGAAGACTTTGAACTTGTTGTTTTCTCATCTTTTGACACCGCATTTAGTGACCATATTTATGACCTAAATGGAAATGCTAACTTGAGTTGGTCTTCAGTTAGGTTTCCAAGTTTTGGGTTAATGGTTGCCATTCATGAAATTGGTCACCATGTTCAACAGATTTTAACATCACCAGATTTTATTACCACTGGAGTAAATAAAAATGGTCATTTAGATACTAAATATGCAGAAGGTATTCCTCTTATTAAGAGGATGAGCTGTATTAAACAATGGCATAAAAATGTTAAATCTAATAAATTTGGTCAATTTAGTGCTGAAGATTGGGCGGACTACTTTTCCTCCCAAGTCATTAAGAGGCTTAAAAAAAGGCATGGTTGGATAAAAAATGGTGAGTGTGCAATGTTGTACTCGGATAATGGGGCTGGGTACTATGATTTAGCTGTGAGCGCTACAGATGATGATTACTCTACTCATTCACCCTCATTATTTAGGGTGATCCATTCCGAGCTTGAACTTAAAGGAAGGCTTCCCAACTCATGCCAAAAACTAGTTGATGAGAAAAAGTTATTTAGCTGTGAAATTAAGTATTAGAGAGCTATTGCTTCTTAGCCAATAAAAGCTTTTTATACTCTTGGCAGGGTTTGTAGCCCATATAGCCTTTTGGTTTCTTTTTGTTCCAAATTATAATTTGCGGTGTGGCTGGAACATCAATGGGTAAGTAGGCCATAGTGATAGGGTCGGCAAAATAGGCTGGGTATTTAGTTTTATATTTCTTGTATTCTTTTTTTAAGTCTTTTACCGGGCTAATTGAACCCAGTAAATTGATATCAAAGTCTTTCTCAAGACATTTTAAATCATTGATTTGTAATTTACAGGCGTGGCAGTTGGCTTGAAAAAATACAAATAAGGTTTTATTGCTAAATTTAGAAAGCTTTGTGTCCGGGAACTTTGAAATACTTTTTACGTCAGTGTCCTCAGTGGCAGTAAAGGCTTTAACGCCTGAGTTTGCTAACACATTGATACTAAACAAAAAAACTAAAGTTAAACTAATAAATTTCATAGTTTGTTTTAACACTGAACTATAATTTGGGCAAAAAAAAACCTCAATACCTTGGCATTGAGGTCTTCAGGGGGGAGATGTAATCTTACATATCGTAAAGAATAGGTAAAACTACAGGGTGGTCTCCGTCGCCATCATTTGGCTTTGAAAGACCAGTTTTATTAAGGGCTCTCATTATAGTGGGGGTACCATAATTTAAGTTAAGAGTTGTTCCTAATTTTAATTTTCCAGTTGGCTTTGAAAGGCTAATAAAGTTAGAGCCTTCAAATTTAGACACGATTTCATTTTCTCCGTCAAAAGTTACATATTCAGCAACTACAGGGAATAAAATAATGTCATCACATGTTTGAGCTGAACGATCAGTAACCATGATAATAGAATCTTTTAATGTTCTAGCTAGGTAAGTAGTTTCATTACAACCATTTACTGATGAACCATAAATAGTGGCAGTTAAAACCATTTCTTTCATTTGGCTTTCGCCAGCAGGCTGTAGAAATAAAGCTAATTTAATTTGCTCTTCGTTCATTTCAATAACTCCACCGCGGAAGCTACCTGGATCTAAATGAGCAGGGTTAATTTGTTGTCTTAAGATTTGAGATGTGTCCGCTTGAGCAGAAACAGTGATTGCTAGTAATGTAATTAAAGTAATTAAAAATTTCATTTATAAATCCTCTCGTAGTGAGTTTCTGAAACAGGTTTTCTCATAAGTTTTTCATTTCTCAAAATTAGTCTTCATAATCAAAATGGATTAGAATTTCTAATGATTATTTTTGTAAAAAGGTAAATAACCTTATGCTTAATGGGCTCTATATCTATTTAATTAGATATGAGCCTTAAAAATGAGC
Source organism: uncultured Bdellovibrionales bacterium (assembly GCA_938001965.1). Taxonomy (GTDB): domain Bacteria; phylum Bdellovibrionota; class Bdellovibrionia; order Bdellovibrionales; family UBA1609; genus JAHDIR01. Next base: position 3,687 of record CALLBC010000258.1, read on the forward strand.
TATTACTAAGTTTTATGTGGGTAATTAGCTTTACTTATTTGCTCAAAAAGAAGTCAGAATTTTAGTTTACATAACTAATTATTTAAACAAAATGGCTATTTTTCCCATGGGTGGCATCCTTGAGAGAGTTAAACAGTTAATGGAGTGTCTTAAGCTGCTATCTATATAAATTGATAAATTGATTTGTTACCTGGGGTGAATTTCAGGTAAGGTGCTTGCTGAAGAATTCCATTAATTGCAGGAGATAATAATGAACGTAAAAGAAAATATACTACATGCCATTGGGAACACACCACTAGTTAAATTAAATAGAGTGGGTTCTGAATTAAAATGTAACCTCTATGCAAAGTGTGAGTTTATGAACCCAGGTGGGTCTGTTAAAGATCGAATTGGATATAAAATGGTGGTGGACGCGCAAGCGGCCGGCACAATTAAGCCTGGTGATACTTTAATTGAGCCATCAAGTGGTAATGCTGGAATTGGTATTGCACTAGCTGGTGCTGTTCTTGGTTATAAAGTGATAATTACAATGCCTGAAAAAATGAGCCATGAAAAACAAGTTGTTTTAAACGCTCTAGGTGCAGAGGTTGTAAGAACACCAACTGAAGCGGCCTTTGATGCTCCAGATAGTCATATTAGTGTTGCTCAACGTATGGAAAAGGAGCTTCCTAACGCACATATTTTAGATCAATACTCTAACCCTTCAAATCCTGGTGCTCATTACGAGGGGACTGCTGTGGAAATTTTAAGAGACCTTGATAACAAAGTGGATATGATTGTTATGGGGGCTGGAACTGGTGGAACTATTTCCGGTGTTTCAAAGCGTATGAAAGAAGAAAGTCCAAACACTATTATAGTAGGTGCCGATCCAGAAGGTTCATTACTTGCTGGCCCGTCGCCAATTAAGTCTTACTTGGTTGAAGGTATTGGTTATGACTTTATTCCTGATGTTTTAAACCGTGACTTAGTCGACCGTTGGGTGAAAACAACAGATAAAGAGTCTTTCCATTTAGCAAGACGTTTAATCACTGAAGAGGGTTTGTTATGTGGTGGTTCATGTGGATCAGCAATGCAGGCAGCCCTTAAAGAAGCGGCAAGTTTAAAAGAAGGCCAAAACTGTGTAGTGGTTTTACCAGATAGTATTCGTAACTATTTAACTAAGCATGTTGATAATAAGTGGTTAGAAGAAAATAATATGACGATGTAAGCCCGTAGTAAGCGCAGCTTACGGTAGGGCGATAAACAAAAGCTTACTATTTATAGCGCTTCGTCCCTATTGGACGATGCGATTATAAATAGTAAATTATACCGTAGTAAGCGCAGCTTACGGTAGGGCGCGAGTCTCCCAAGCCTCTAACCGAATTAAAAACTTTATCTAAAGGCTCAGACATACGGTGCTCGGGACTTCGTCCCTCCGCTCCGAACTCGCTTTAGATAAATTTTTTAATTCGGCTAGAGGCTTGGGAGGCTCGCTTAATAAGAAAGAACCATCATTCTGAGCAAAGCGAAGAATCTCCTTCGTTTTAGTAGAAATGAAAGTTGGCACCGTCATTCTGAGCAAAGCGAAGAATCTTCTTCGCTTTACTAAAAATTAATGTTTTAAAGGTTTATGAATTTATATTAAAAATAATTTACAAAAGGAACAATGATGAAAGTAAAAGCTGCTGTTGCTTGGGGCCCTGGCGAAAAATTAAAAATTGAAGAGCTTGATTTAGAAATGCCTAAAAAAGGCGAAGTGCTAGTTAAAATTTTAGCTACTGGTGTTTGTCACACAGATGCTTTTACTTTATCTGGTGATGACCCAGAGGGAATTTTTCCATCAGTACTGGGTCATGAAGGTGGCGGAGTGGTTGAGGCTATTGGTGAAGGAGTTACTACTTTAGCTGTGGGTGATCATGTTATCCCTTTATATATTCCTGAGTGTAAAGTTTGTAAGTTTTGT
>CALLBC010000259.1 GCA_938001965.1 uncultured Bdellovibrionales bacterium
AGCTTTCATTTCTCTTGCTGCCCAAGCTGAGAGTTTTAAGATGGCGGGGCCACTAAGTCCTTGGTGTGTTATAAGTAAGGGACCAGCCTGTTTAAATGTCTTGTTGTTTGATGTAATTAGTTTTACCTGTGTATCAGGAAAGCTAATACCTGAAAGGTCTTGAAATAGAGGGTGTTTAGTTTTGAAACTAAATAATGAGGGCGCCCTATCTGTAATTGTATGTCCTAAGCTTTTAGCTAGTTCGTACCCATGGTTTGAGCTACCGGTGCAAAGTAGAATTTTGTTACATTCAAAGTCCTTGCTTGAAGTACTTAGCTTAAAATTATTTTCTTCCAATTTAATTTTTTGAACTTTATGGTTAATTAAAATTTCAATATTATATTTTTTAGCTAACTTTAGAAAACAATCAATTATAGTTTCTGAGGAGTTAGTTGTGGGGAACATCCTTCCATCACTTTCTGCGATAAGTTTAATTCCTTTACTCTTGAACCATTCAACGGTGTCTTGGGCTTGGAAGCTATGGAAGGGAGATCGTAATTCTTTTTCTCCGCGGGGGTAGTTGCCACAAAACTTTCCAATGTCGTAAAGGTTATGGGTAACATTACAGCGTCCACCGCCAGAAATTCGGACCTTCTTTAAAAGCTGCCCACCTTGCTCGAAGATAATTATTTTATTTTTAGAATTTAACTCAGCAGCTCGAATAGCTGAAAAAAAACCGGCGGCTCCTCCACCAATAATACCTATAGTGTTCAATCTTCTATTAAGTCGTAACGAGAGCTTGAACTTAATTGATCATTAGGCTTTCTGTAGATTCCAATTATTATTTTTGTTGATTCTTCTAATAATTCAATCTTTTTATAGGTTTCCCCAATAGTTTCAGTTCTGCAATCTTCGGCGTCACAATTATAGACTGTAACAACTTCATTAGTGCGATTGCCAGAGGCGTCTTCTCTATAGGTAAGAACTTCAAATTGTTTGCCAACACTATCAGTTTCATCAATGACTAAATATTTATTTTCACTTCGTTCAGAGTAAGTAAAAAGTAAGTCTTTAACATTTAAAAATTTTGAGAATGGAGATGTTGAAGACAGCCCTTCCACATCTTCACAAGAAGTAGAAAAAATTAACAAAGGAATAAGAAGTAATAACAATTTCATAGGCCCTCCTGGTTAATTGAAAATTACCAATAATATTAGAGTTTTACAAATAATTATGCTTAAGTTCCTGGACAATAGTCTTATTTACTATAAATGGACAAAGTAATTTGTTATAGAGCAATAATGATTGAGAATTATGGTATACATTGGTTCCGCAGGGACTTGCGAGTGGCTGGAAATTTAGCTTTAAAATATAATTGGCTAAAATCTAAAGGCAAAGTTGTAGGCTTGTTTTGTTTTGATAGCAAATTTTTATCTAGACCAGATATGTCTTACAATCGGTTCCAATTTTTTTTAAACACTTTAATTGAATTAAAAAAAGAATTAAATAATATTGGCAGCGACCTTCTTGTTTTAGATGTGGGGCCTGAGGATGCTTTTTCAGATTTATTCTCAAAGTTGAATAAAAATAAGTTATCACTTCCTAGTTTAGTGACCTGGGGCAGAGATTATGAGCCATTTGCGAAAAAAAGAGATAAAAAAATGTCTACTTTTTTCGAAGATAAAAATATTGAAACTTATAATCATCGAGACCACTTATTAATTGAGTCAAAAGAATTAACTAAAAATGAAAGAACAAATGATGGTTATCAAGTTTATACGCCATTTTCTAAAAAATGGTTAAATCTATATAGAACTCCAGAAATTAAAAAAAGAATTAAACAGCAATCTAAAGGTTTAGAGTATTTAAGTAAAATTGAATCTGGAGACTATCAGAAGATATTTTCTCTTAGGTGGAGTGACATTTTAAGATCTAAAATAAACTTTCCAGATCACTTAACCAACTACAGTAATGAAAATTTAAAGAAAGTGACAGTCCCTATTCCTGAAAGTGGCTCTGTGCAGGCATACAAAACCATGAAGTCATTTGTAGGTAAAATTGTAAATTATCAAAAAGATAGAGACTTTCCAGCTATTGAAGGGACTTCTAAGCTTTCCATGTTTCTTAAAAATGGCTCTATCACCGTCCCTCAAATTATTGCTTATTATAATTTGCCTTATTATCAGAAGAAAAATACTTCAGAAGATACTTTTTTTAGTGAGCTAATTTGGAGAGAATTTTATTATCATGTACTTGATCGCCACCCAAGAGTGGAAAAGGAAGAGTTTTTAATTAAGTACAAAAAAATTAAGTGGGATAATAATAAAAAACATTTTGAGGCTTGGAAAGAGGGAGTTACAGGCTTTCCTATTGTTGATGCCGGTATGAGAGAATTAAAAACCACTGGTTGGATGCATAATCGCGTAAGAATGATTGTTGCCTCGTTTCTAACTAAAGATTTATTGATTGATTGGAAGTGGGGAGAGAAGTATTTTATGGAAATGCTACTAGATGGTGACTTAGCCCCCAATAATGGTGGTTGGCAATGGGCCGCATCTACAGGTTGTGATCCGCAGCCTTATTTTAGAATTTTTAATCCATGGCTGCAAAGCTCTAGGTTTGATAAAGCCGGTGATTACATTAAAAAATATATTCCTGAGCTAAGTGATATTGAAAGTAAAAAGCTGCATGAGCCAATTATTGGTCATGACAAGTATCCTGAGCCAATTGTAGACCACTCCATCCAGAGAAATTTAGCTTTAGAGATGTACAAAGAAGCTAGAGCTTAATATTGTCATTACCTATACAGCTAAAATAATAAAAAAAGCCCCACGAGTTGTGAGGCTTTAATTATTATAAATAATTTTAAATATTAAGAGTTAACCGCAAAAGATATTTTTACATTAACTCGGAAGGCAGTAACCATGCCGTCGCTCACTACACAAGATTGATCTTGTACGTAAACAGATTTAATATTTTTTACAGTCTTAGAAGCTTCTGTAACTGCATTTTTTGCAGCATCTTCCCAAGATGTTTTAGAATCACTTAAAATTTCAATTACTTTTACTATAGCCATTTTTGACTCCTTTTTTTATAGTTTATGCTAAGCCATGCTCAGTTGGGATTCTTAAAGTTTGACCAGGGTAAATTTTATCTGGGTGCGAAAGCATTGGCTTGTTTGCATCAAAAATTTGTGGATACTTCATTGGGTCGCCGTAAAATTCTTTAGCAATCTTTGATAAGCTATCTCCACCTTTTACAGTGTAGAATTGTGCCTCAGGTGTTGGAGCAGAAACTGTTAGCTGATCATCTACTTGAGAGATGCCTTCAACATTACCTACAGCTAAAATTACTTTTTCACGAGTTACACCACTATCAGCTAAGCCAGTTAATGTTGCTTTTGTATCATCAACAGTCACCACAAAGTTTTCAACATTAAAACCCATTTGCGTAACAAACTCAGTTATTTTTTGTGCTTTTTCAGCGTTATCTTGTGCATCAGTTTTCATACCAAAAAGTTGTGCACCTTTATCGGCGATAAAACTAAATAATCCCATATTTAACTCCTTTGAAAATTGTTATACTTCTTATGAAGTAGTAAAAACTTAGTAATATAAAGCAATTAGTTCAAGTCTAGATTTATTGTAAATTGTCTTAACTCAACTTCGTGTATTGATACTTAGCTTGAGTACTCTAAAAACATATAAATATTAGGTATTTATGCCATGCAAAAATTATATTTATTTTGTTTATTAACTCATAAATCTTGTTTTAAGAGTTAAGGTATGAGATGAAGCTTGCTGCATATAAAAGCAATTATTGTTTAAAATTCGCTGTTGCCAATTTGAGCTACAGTAAATAATTCAAATAGAGGTTATTCATGATTAGTACAGAGAACATCGCCCTTAGTTATGGAAGTAAAAAATTATTTGATGACGTTAATGTTAAGTTCACCCCTGGTAATTGCTATGGATTAATTGGTGCCAATGGGGCTGGTAAATCTACATTTGTAAAAATACTATCTGGTGAGGTTGAGGCCCAGTCAGGTAAAGTTCATATGAGTCCGGGGTTAAGGCTATCTGTTTTAAAGCAGGACCATTATGTTTACGACGAGAATAAAGTTTTAGAAACTGTAATGATGGGTAACCAAAAACTTTTCAGCATTATGAAAGAAAAGGATGCTATTTATGCAAAACCTGACTTTTCTGATGAAGACGGAATAAAAGCTTCAGAACTTGAAACTCAATTTGCTGAAATGAACGGTTGGGAAGCAGAGAGTGAAGCTGAAATTATTTTAGCTGGTCTTGGTTTGGATACTTCTTTTAATGATAAATTAATGAAGGATCTTGAAACCAAACATAAAATTAAAGTTTTATTAGCTCAGGCTTTATTTGGTAATCCTGATGTTTTGTTGCTGGATGAGCCAACCAACCATCTTGATCTTAAAGCAATAAAATGGTTAGAAAACTTTTTATTTGAATTTGATAACACAGTCATTGTTGTTTCCCATGATAGGCATTTTTTGAATGAAGTATGTACTCATATTGCTGATATTGATTTTGGTAAGGTGACTACTTATACAGGTAACTATGACTTCTGGAAGCAATCCAGTGAATTAAGTTTGCGTCTTAGATCTGAGCAATTTAAAAAGTCAGAAGATAAGGCAAAAGAGCTTAAAAAGTTTATTCAGAGGTTTAGCGCCAATGCTTCAAAGTCTAAGCAGGCCACCTCAAGACAAAAGCAACTAGAAAAATTAGAGTTAAAAGATATTCCAATATCATCAAGGAAATATCCCTATGTAGTTTTTGAATCTACTAGAGAGGCGGGAAAAGATATTTTAATGGTTGATGGCATTACTAAGTCAATTGATGGTGAGAAGATTCTAGATAACATCACATTCAATGTTAAAAAGGGTGATAAAATTGTTTTACTTGGCAAAAATGATTTAGCTAAAACAACATTGTTTCAAATATTAAACGGTGAGGTTGAGGCAGATTCTGGCTCATACTCATGGGGTGTTACAACAACTCATTCCTACTTTCCAAGTGATAACTCGCAATACTTCCAAGGGTCTCAGGCAGAGAACTTAGTGGATTGGTTGCGTGATTACTCAGAAGATAAAGATGAGTCTTTTATACGTGGTTTCTTAGGTAAAATGTTATTTAGTAGAGATGAGGCTCTAAAAAAGCCAGATGTTCTTTCTGGTGGAGAGAAAGTGAGATGTATGCTCTCTAAGATGATGTTATCAGGTGCAAATGTATTAATGCTAGATGGCCCTACTAATCATTTGGATCTAGAGAGTATTACTGCAGTTAATGATGGTATTAAGCGATTTGCCGGTACTGTTTTGTTTACATCTCATGATCACGAGTTTATCCAAACTGTTGCAGACAGAATTATTGATATTGATGTAACAATTAAAGATGATCGCTATATGGAATTTGATGAGTATATTTCTCAAAGTCTCTAATTTATTTTTGCTAACCTTTTTTTTAATGGGATGTACATCTGTGGATTTTACTCAAACAGTTGATAGCCTTGATTTAAATAAATTTATGGGCAAATGGTATGTTGTTGCTGGGCGTACTACCTTTGTTGAAAAGGGTGCCCATAATTCATTAGAAGAGTATATTTGGAATAAAGAGAAAAACAGAATTGATATTAACTTCTCTTTTAACAAAGGTAGTTTCTCTGGGAAAAAGAAAACAGTAAAACAAAAAGGGTGGGTTGAAAATAAAGATACAAATGCTCATTGGCTTGTCCAGCCATTTTGGCCTCTAAAGTTAGATTACTTAGTTTTAGCTTTAGACCCTGGGTATGAGTGGACCATTGTGGGCGTATCTAGTCAGTCTTATGTATGGATCATGACGAGAAGTCCTAATCCAACGCAAAACTTTATTAATAGTCTCATCAAAAAATTAGATGACCTTGGCTATCGATCTGATGATATCCAATTTATTCCACAAAAGTGGTAATTTTTAATACTGATATTTAATTGTTACAGCCTGTATTTTATCATTGTCATCCGATAAGTTTGATAGCCCAACGTATTTAATTAATCTTTTAGTTTTTGGATCATATTGTAGCTTAAGCTTTGGTGCAAAAATTCTTAAAAGTACATTTGAAATTTTAATTTCTAAGGCAATTAACCCTTTTTTGTTAAGGCCGATATAATTGAGTAAAAAGTTATAATAATCCAAGTTTCCAGGAGTTAAAAATTTTATTGGAATATTTTTTTTATTTTTTAAAGAAGTAAAATTTTCTCTTAAATAATAGTGCATGCCTTGGCCACCAACAATAATACTGTCTGGGCTAAACTTTTTATTTAAAAACTTGGTTTTAGTTGTTCCATCTTTTTTATATTTAATAAGTTTTAATTTATTATTTTCGTAAGCTATGCCATGTCCAGTTTTAAAGCGAAAGTCAGAGTATTTGTAGATAGGAGCACTTAGGCTTTTAGAAAAGTCAGAAGTGAGTTCAGCAATTTTTACACCTTTGGGATTAATATATGTTGTTTTAGCACTTTTAATCTTGGAGTTATCAAAAAAAGTGGCTTGATGGTTTTCAATGTAAATAATTTCATTTTTCTTATTATATGCAATGCCTTTGTAGTTTTCGGTGTATTCGGCAAAGAGAGTTGGTGACAGTAGGATGGAAAAAATAAGAATTAAATATGGCATATACAAAAAGAGCCGTGATTACTCACGGCCCACTCACTAAAGCTAGATAAGGTTAACGTCGAAATCAATAGTTACATCATTGTTAATAATTTTTTTATCAATTAAGTTCTTGAAAAAGTTAGCAGAATTATAAGTCATGCCAAACTTTGTTCTATCAAAAGTCATTGTTCCCTTGAAGGAGTTTCCTTCTTGCTTGTAAGGCACAGTGATTGGGTGAGTTTTGCCCATGATAGTTAGTTTACCTATGGCCTTGCCATTAGAGATTTTAGTGAGAACAAGCTTAGCTGTAGGATATTTTTTAACGTTAAAGAAGTCTGGGGATTTTAAATGTCCAACTAACTTTTTTCCCATGCTAGTGTTTTGTGGTAAGTCATCAGATTCAAATTTATTCATATCCATAACAAATTCGCCACTCATAACTTTGCCTTTAACTAATTTTGCTGAGGCTGTTTTTAATTTAATAGGTCCATAATGCTTTTCGCCAATTTTTTTAGTTCCAGTCCACTTAAAAGTACTAGTGGCCAGGTCAACTTTAGTTACTGGCAGAAAGCCAGAAGAGCTAGTGTTCTCTGAGGCATGAGTTGATAAAGAAAGGCATAGGATTGAAGAGATTAAAATTAATAGTTTTTTCATGGGAAACTCCTTTTATTTAATTATGAGCTAATAAGTTACTATAAGATTAGAGAATGTGTAAGGAGAAAATGTCAGCTTAAGGTTAGTTATTAGTTATTAGTTATTAGTTATTTTTTAAGCTTATGCTAATTTTATTAAATAATTCCCTAAATTTTAAAAGGCTTATATTTTATAAAGCGCGCAGTTCTCGCCATAGGCGAGCTGTTTGAGCACTTTGTGAAATATAGGTCTTTTAAAATTTAGGGAATTATTTAACAAAATTAGAATTACTTGCCCTAGCCGCCAGCGAGTACAGCTTTAAAACCAAGTTTTTCTAAAGCTTGCTTAAGCTTTGCTTTATGGTCGCCTTGGATTTCAATGGTGTCGTCTTTAAAGGTTCCGCCTGAGCCACAGGTTGCTTTAAGCTTTTTAGTTAACTCTTTAAAGTAATCTGGGTTGTGAGGTAGTTCAAAAACCACTGTAACTACTTTGCCTCCGCGGCCATTTTTTTCTAAGCGTATTTTTAATGTGGTTTCATTGGGAATGACGGCTGTAGTACTTTTACATTTACACTTTAATTCACCACAATTTTTGCAAATATTGTGGTGCGACCCATCAGTTGAGTATACAAAGCGGGTATTTTTACTCATGACAAGATAGTTCCTGCTAATAATATTGTACAGGCAACAGTAGGGAGTAGGGTTAGAATCATGCCTAAAGGGCGAAGCTTGTGAATTTTAGCTGTTATGCCAATAGCATGAAAATACCTTCCAAAAATAAAAAGAGCTGCTATTAAGCCATGGATATTAGTATTGGCATTTTGTAATTCACACAACAGAGAAATTAAAACAAAAAGTGGTGTATACTCAGTAAAATTACCATGGGCTCGAACTCTAGATAAAATTTGAGAGTCTTTATTTGTACTTAAAGAGATTCTATTCGCTCTTCTGTAGGCGATTACTCTAAATGTTAGAAAAATAAATAATGGAATCAGTGCTAAGACTAATGCAGATGTAATATAAAGTTTCATTTAGTTCCCTTATTGATGACTAATAAAGGAAGAATCATAAGCCTCTTTAGGTGCTTTTTTCAAGAATAAAGAAGGTATGATGCTCGATCCAATAGTATAAATTAACAAACCTGTCACAAGCTCAGGAGGGACTTCAAATCGATCCTGTAAAATAGTGGCCATTACAAGTCCAAAAATTAGGGTGGGAAGTAGGGAAAAGGTTATTTCAATATTATCCTGCCACTGTTCTTTTAGGAAAAACCAAATAGATGCTTTCATGGCTATTATCCTTAAGGGGAGAAAGACGGCTAAGAATGCAACTCCATAAATTGCGCCTTGAGTATTGAGCATCTCAACTGGAAACTTCATTCCTGCGCTATAAAAGTAAAAGGGAACAAAAAAGGTGAAAAAGAATGATATGGCAATCAGAAAGTTTTTTGACTTCTCAATCTCAATAAAGTGCCTGAAGCGACCTGCTGTCATTCCAACAATAAATGCTCCAACTAGATAATATGTTCCTAGTTTAGTAGTAATTACACCGCAAAGTAAGGCAATCAAAATAAGGAAATTAACTTCAGAGTCTTTTGCAAATGGTGCAATTTTCTTAATGAAAAACTTAAATAGTAACGGCAATATAATGATCATGGCAATAATAGCGCCACTAGATCGAGTGAATGAAGCTACAGATTCAGTTTGTAAAACAAAAAACATCATAACAATAGCCACCAGCTCAGATGAAATGGCCTTAGATCTAATCCAATGAACTTGTTTTTCAGTGTACTTAAATCCCTTTAGTGAGTTTAAAATAAAACCAGTGGATGGAGACATAATGCCAAGAGATAAAATTAGTGCAGGCCTAAGATCAATAGTAAATATATATGATAAAGCAACGGCCACCAGGAATGTTAAAACTATAGATTGTGCTAGGTGTATACATAGGAACTTTGCATCTTTCTTGAGTTCATCTAACTCCACTTCCATTCCCGCAAATAAAAACAGCGAGGTGATGCCAAGTCTTGATAGCATTAATATTAATTGATCGTCTTGGAACCAGCCAAGAGTTAAGGTCGTTAAGATACCTAAAAATAAGGCGGTGATCGCTGTTGGTAGAGAGAACCTTTGCAAAATTTTTGGCACTAATAACAATACTGAAAATAAAATAAAGTATTGAAACTCAAGGCTCATATCTAAAATCATTAATAAATCCTAATTGTAAACTTCAGGTATACTATGGGTAGTGAGTGTTGAGTCAACGCATTGACAGGGTTTTAGGATATTACATTTATCAGTCTATAGGACTGTAATCACTCACCTTTAACAAGAAAATGCTTTAATAGTGTGTGTATGAGGTAAAGTTTTATATAGTTAATAGCTCTCTTGCTGAGTAAGTTAAGCAAAATGAGGCAATAACAAATAATAAAATTCGTAAATAAAGTATAGATTTATTATCTTTTATCCACTTTGATGTTGTGGCAATGATTTTATCTAAAACAAATAAGTAATAGTCATGCACTTCTTTTGAGTTAACTAAGAGGGCAAGTTTGTTTTTCCAGTTTTCTTTTTTTGCAGATTCAAGTTCTGTGGATAAAATATTTTTAATATGTTGTTCAAAGTTTTGAAAATAATTTATAAATCGTGTGAAATTTTGTATGGATTGAACGCTCATATAAAATAAAAAAACAATTGAAGTGATTAAAGCGAAATATTTGAGTGCCATAAGCTCTGGGAAAAAATAAGTTATTACAATTGAGATAATATTAATTGCTGCAATAGAGATATAAATAAGAGTGCGTTTTTTTATGGTATCAATAAACTGATTAATCTCTTGCTCAACTTGATTTTGGACTTGCATTAAAATTTTAGCATCAATTTGTTTTTTGATATATTTTAATGCTTGGTTTTTACCAATGTTTAGTGCTAGCGAAATACCTTGAGCTGTGAATATGGGTAGCATGATAGCCTAGTTGTACTTTAAAGTAATTTGATTGGCTGCATTTTTAGCTTTTTCTCGAGCCACTTTAATATCACGATCTGTGGCAAGAGCAACACCCATTCGTCTGTTAACTCTTGCCGACGGTTTGTTAAATATTCTGATATCAACATTACTTTCCTTTAGGGCTGTTCCTAGGCCAGAGAAATATGGGCTTTTAGAGTTTTGTTCTTTAGAGAGTATGACATGAGAGGCTGAAGGGTTGTAGTACTCAATATTTGGAATTTCTAAACCTAAGATAGCTCTTAAGTGTAAGTCAAACTCAGAAAGGTTTTGAGAAATTAAAGTGACCATTCCGGTGTCGTGGGGTCTTGGAGAAAGTTCTGAAAAGTATACGTCATTGTCGGTTATAAAAAACTCAACACCAAAAAGCCCTGCGCCTCCAAGGCGATCAGTCACTATTTTGGCCATTGTTTGGGCTTTATTTAAAAGGGCAACATCGATTTTTGCTGGTAACCATGATTCTTGGTAGTCTCCTCTTTCTTGTCTGTGCCCAATAGGCTTAACAAATATGGTTGGGCCGGCTTTTTGTTTGATAGTTAATAAGGTAATTTCTAAATTAAAATTAATAAATTCTTCTGCAATGACTTTCTTTTTATCACCTCGGGCACCTTCGCAGGCATAGTCCCAAGAGAGCTTGGCTTCTTCGGCATTATTAGCTATTGATTGGCCTTTTCCAGAGGATGACATTACTGGCTTTATAACACAGGGGTAACCGATGGAGTTGGCAATATTTATGAGTTCCTCTTGTGAAGTGGCGTAGGCAAACTTTGGGGTTTTAATATTTAATTCATTAGCTGCTACATCACGAATGGCGTCACGATTCATGGTTAGGTGGGTTGCTTCAGCTGTTGGAACTACAAATGTACCTTCGGCTTCAAATTGTTTTAGTTTTTCAGTTCGAATTGACTCAACCTCAGGGACAATGATGTCGGGCTTATGCTTGCGAACAATTGACTCTAATTGGTTTCCATCGAGCATGTTAATAACTTCAAATTCATGAGCCACTTGCATAGCAGGGGCATTGGCATAATTATCTGCCGCAATAACATATTGACCAAGTCTCTGAGCTGAAATGGTGAATTCTTTACCAAGTTCGCCTGACCCTAAGAGTAAAATTTTCTTATTCATTTGCACCTTCAACAGTTTAAATTTTTTTAATTATTTTGTGACTAAATTGTAATTTACATATTTCCTTTTAACAACAAATGCTTAGTTAAATCTGTAAACAATATACGTTTGATAACGCATTGTAGATACTTTAGACAGTGGTTTTAACATATTAATAAGACTGAATATTACATTTTGTTTAGGGGAGTAACAATATGAATTTTGAAGCACTAATGTCCAAATTTAGTTCAACCTTAGGAGAAAATTTTCCTGGGATAATAGTTACCTTAATAATTTTATTTTTAGGTATCTTTATAGCAAAGTTTATTAAAAATGTTTTTATAAGCGCTTTTAGTAAAACTAACTTTAATAAAAAAATAATGGCTGGCGATAGCGGCGTAAATATTGCTAAGCTTTTAGGTCAGTTAATTTATTATGTAATTCTACTAAATGTAATTCTAATTGTTTTAGAAAGAATGAATATTAAATCAGTACTAGATCCATTAAAAGATCTTGCTGGTCAATTTTTAGGCTATGTTCCAAACATAATTGCAGCTGGTATTATTTTCTATGCAGGTTGGATTTTAGCTAAAATCGCTCAAAGTTTTGTTGAGATAGCTACAGTTAAATTAGACACATGGATTCAGTCAAAGAACTTAGGTATTAATTTTAAATTCTCAAAATTCTTAAGTACATTTGTATTTGCTGTTGTTTTCTTGCCTTTGGCAATTCAAGCGTTTGCAACTTTAGACTTTGAATCAATTTCAATTCCGGCTCAACAAATGCTAGGAACTTTCTTTACTGTAATTTTTAGATTGTTTGGTGCAGCAGTAATCATTGGTGTTACTTATTATGTGGCAAGATTCGTTACAAATTTACTGGGAACTTTACTAGAGAGTCTTTCTGTAAACGAATTGCCGGGTAAACTTGGTATTCAATCTTTTATTCCTGGTAATCTATCAGTAGTATCATTAGTTAAAAAAGTAGTAATGTTCTTTGTTATGCTAACAGCATTCACTACAGCTGTAGATCTAATTGGAGTAGAACTGTTATCTGATATCTTTGCCCAAGTTCTAGCTTTCGGCGGGAAACTACTAATTGGTGGAGTGATCATATTTATTGGTGCTGCATTAGCAAATCTTGCTTACAAGAAAATTAGCACTAATCCTGAAAATAAATTTGTGGCAAGTATTGCTAGGTTCGCAATTCTTGGTTTGGTTTTAAGTATGGGTTTAAAGGCCATGGGTTTAGCTGATAACATTGTTAATATGGCTTTTGGCTTAACTCTTGGTGCATTAGCTATTGCTACAGCAATCTCTTTTGGAGTTGGTGGTATTGATGCTGCTAAGTCTTTAACTACAAGCTGGGTTAGTAAGCTTAAGAAATAGAATAATTTAGTTTTTTATTCTAAAATTAAATAATATTCGGACATTTTCATCAAATGAGGCAAGTCCTTTGGCAATTGTAGGGTTAAGTATATTAATATCACTTAGCCTTACAGGTAGCTGACTAGAGACTTGCCATTGTCCTAAAAGTTTTTCTAATGTTAATTTAAATTTTAAGGTTGATTCCTTGCCTCTAATGGTAGCTGTGGCGACAACAGGAACCTTACCCTTCTTTAATTCAATTGGTCCATTTATCTTTACAGTTATATTTTTGAATTTACTAAACTCTAAACAGTCCACTTGCATTTCTTCAGTACGACTGTCTTTATCAGTATCCATAAATTGTACAGGAATAATAATTTGTAGATCTTTAACTACATAACCATTGCTCATCCAATTGAGTTTAAAGTTTTTTGCATAACCAGAAAAGTGCGCAGTTATAAATCCCAAGAGTGAGCTATTCATATCAAACCTGACATATGATCCAGATTTACTTGCTTCATGATAGCTTGAATAGTTAAAAATTTGCTCTTTGTCATTAAAATTTAAAGTTGAACCTATGGCATTAACACTAGTAAATATTATTATAAAAATTAAGTATCTCATGTGTGAATCCTAACATAAAAAAAGTTATTTAATACATTCTTAATAATTAGAGTTATTTTAAATAGAAAAATACCTGGGCAATGATCTAGTTGATTATATAAAAGTGCACTTAATTAAAAACATATCTATAATATGTTTATATAGGTATTCAATATTTGGGGGAATCTATGAAACTATTTCTAATTATAAATTCAATATTTATTTTTTGTGCTTGCTCTAGCGTAAAAAAAGTATCGGATAATTCTGGCCTGCAAAGAGGCTTAGCCGCGGCTTGTGTAGATCCTGATGGCGATGGGTACGGCTGGAATGGTACTGAAACTTGTATTCCAAGTACTGGGTCAACAGCTGCACCGGCGAGTAATAACGTCAATAACAATACCAGTAGTAGTGCAAGTGGCGCCTGCCTAGACCCAGATGGCGATGGCTATGGTTGGAATGGGACAAGTAGTTGTGACCCAAATACAGGATCAACTTCCACTCAAAGCACTAATAACAGTAATAATAATAGCAGTAGTGCAAGTGGTGCCTGCCTAGACCCAGATGGTGATGGCTATGGCTGGAATGGGACAAGTAGCTGTGATCCAAATACTGGTTCAACTTCCACGCAAAGTAGTAATAACACCAATAATAATACCAGCAGTAGTACAAGTGGTGCTTGCTTAGACCCAGATGGTGATGGCTATGGCTGGAATGGGACAAGTAGCTGTGATCCAAATGCAGGATCAACATCTACTCAAAATAATAACAATAGCAACAATAATTGCGCAGCCTTAAATTCTGGTCGCCCAATTACTGAGCTTGTAACAGATGTAATTTTAACAGCTGGTCAGTCTAATGCTGCAGGGAATAATACCAACTATAACCCAGGTGGTAATAATAAAGATCGTGTAAACTCCAGGTTTATTGTGTGGACTAACAAGAATCGCTGGGAAATTGCTAACCCAAGTGCGGCTCCTAATGGGCAAGTTTGGCACGGAAAGCCTGGAAAAGGGTATTTTCCTGCCCCTCCAGGGACCAGTAGGCGCCATAATCACCCAGGGTTTCAAATTGGGCGTGCAATAGTAAATTCAGATTCTTGTCGTGTGGTGGCTTTAATTGCCACATCAGCACCGGGTATGAACATTAACCATTGGTTAAATAATGTTGAAGGACATTTTTATAATGACATTGAAGACACTGTAAACAGAGCCTTAAATGGCCTGCCCCTAAAAAATAAAGTGGATATGATATGGTGGATGCAAGGTGAGGCTGATAATGACCCTAATATTGATTATTATTTTGGGAAATTAAAAAGATTAATATCAATGTTTAGGTCAAGAAGTTGGTTTGATAATCAAAAATACTTTTTAGCTAATGAAACCCGTGGTTCTAATAATGCGAATATTGCAATTAGAAAGCTGAGAACAGATGGTGATCCATATTCAGATTATTCAAGAGGGGAGCATAAGTCTAATGACCAATTTCCTTATATTAGTCACGAGCGAACAACTGTGCACTTTAATGAAGTGTCGTTACGTAAAATTGGTGATTTAACAGCGCAGAAGTATTTAAGGGATTACTTAGGAAAATAATTATTAAGTATGAGCTTTGAATTGGATGAAAATTTTTTAAGACTACTAATATTTGTTGTTAGTATCTTCTTGTTTATTTCAATTTCATACTTTTTTCCTTTTAGAAATCAAAAACAAGTAAGTAAAAAAAGACTATTTAGTAACATCTCACTAGGTATTATAAATACACTCTTTTTAAAGTTATTAATCCCACTCAGCTTGGTTCAGTTTGCAGGCCTATGTGATGAGTCGGGTTGGGGATTATTTAATAATATTTCAAGTATAAATTCTGAAGGCATACTGATTATAGGTCTTTCTGTGCTGTTGCTAGATGTTTTAATTTATTGGCAACATCGAATTACACATATTGTACCAATTTTATGGAGACTGCATCGTGTTCATCATTCTGACACAGAATTTGATACTACATCTGGAGTTCGCTTTCACCCAGTTGAAATTATAATTTCTTATATATTAAAAGCAGGTTTTATTTTTGCTATGGGTTTGCCAGCAATATCAATAATAATTTTTGAAATTATTCTGAGCACATCGTCACTATTTAATCACTCAAATTTTTCAATTCCCAATAGGCTTGAAAAGTACTTCAGGTATTTTATTGTTACTCCAACAATGCATAGAATTCATCACTCAACAATAATTAAAGAAACAAACTCAAATTATAGTTTCTCACTTTCAATTTGGGACCGCATTTTTTTGTCATACACTGGCAAAGCCAGTAGTCCTCAACAAACCATGAAGATTGGCTTGGATGAGTTTAGAGGTGAAAAAGATCAAGGTTTATCAAAGTTGATATTACAACCATTTTTAAAGGATAAATTTTGAATAACTCCCACCGGCGACTTATTTATGAAGATATTTTTGCGTCATATAAAATTAGCCAGGGAGACCTCGACGCTTATACCTTTTATCGTGAAGACAATATTACTTGGCTTTATACACCATTGGTCGTTAGGCATGAAAATGAGAGTTTAGTTTCGAGCTGGAGCTATGTGTTGAATGAAGATAAAATACTATCTAGTCAGATTTATTTACTTGGGGAAGATAATATTGCTAATTCAAAATTTAGTTCTTACATTAATAATATAAAGTTTCAGGCCAATATTAGTGAAGTTGAAAAAATATTAAATAAGAATTTTAGTATGTTTCCAGATAAAACTTTTGAGAATAAAATAGATTTAATTTTAAAGAAATACTCTGTAGAAATAATTATTCAAGATTTAAACTATAGAATTCGTATAAGACCGTTATTGGTTCAGGAAATTAAGTATGACCTATATTATGATCAGAAAGAAAATAAATTAAACTATAATATTTTTAATCCTGATTTGGATTAAATTCCCATGCTATGCAAAATAGCATGGGAATTAAGATTACTAATTTATTGAGTAACTTCAAGTATGGCTGCGTGTGTATCCACATGTCCATTACATACAGCTTTCTTTTTTAGTGATGAGTTTTGTACACAGGTTTTTATAAGTGCCTCTTTAATTTCATCTGGGCCAAGGCTATCGTTAGCAGATAACATTAGAGCTGCAACTCCAGCCACATGAGGTGAAGCCATTGATGTTCCAGATAAAGTTCCTGTTCTGCCATTATTAGTTGTACTTAGAATATTACTTCCAGGTGCAAAAACATCAACAGTAGTTTCTCCATAGTTAGAAAAGCCTGATTTACGCCCTCTATTTGTCATTGAGCCCACTGAAATAATATTATCTAAGTCATAGGCCGCAGGATACATTGGTCTTGAATCTGTATTAGCACGACTATTCCCAGAGGCCGCAACAAAGGTAACTCCTGCTTCGCCAGCTCTTTCAATTGACTCGTAAAGTAGCTTATACTCTTCCTCTTCTTTGCTATCACCAGATTTAGGAGCTGGCCCACCCCATGAAGCGTTGATGACCTTTGCGCCATTAGCTACGGCATAATCGATGGCGCGTATAGCATCATCAGTTTGTCCTTCACCGCGATCTGGAAACATATTCAATATCATGAGGCTAACTTCCCAGTTCACACCAACTACTCCAGAGCCATTATCTCCTTCAGCACCAATAGTGCCAGCCACATGAGTGCCGTGACCATTTCTATCGCCTATAAGTCCGGTGTTATTTACAAAGTCATAACCAAAAATGTCGTCAACAAATCCGTTGCCATCATCATCAACTCCAACTTCACCGTTGAGCTCGCTTTCATTTTCCCATAAATTATTCTCTAAGTCGGAATGGTCAATCATTGCACCTGTGTCAATTACAGCAACAATCACATCTTTTGAACCTGTTGTGATATCCCAGGCTGCAGGTGCATTAATATCAAAATCTTGGCCTCTTTTTCTTGTATTATTTAGTCCCCAAAGCTTTTTATTTAAGTCATTAGGTGTTTTGAAAAGTTGTAAAGTCATATTTTTTTCTACATGCTTTACGCCAGGCTGTTTTTTAAGTTCAGCGGCCTCAGAGGGAGTAAGGTTCATTACAACTACATCATCTCTAACAATTTCAATTTGTTTTGAAAGGGGAGTCATAAAATTTTGTAAAAAACTAGATTCAGCTTTTACTAGATATTCTATTTGTTCGGCTGAGTTTGATTGAAAAGAAAAACAAAGAATTGTTAAAAGAATTATTAGTCGCATTTGTACCTCCGTGTAGCAAATTTGTGTGGCTACATTGTTTCAAGAGTGAGCTTTGTAAGTCAAAGAGAATTAGTTTAAATATTTTTTTATATTTTCAGAAATAATTTTAAAATCATCTATTTTATTTTTATCAAGTCGACTGCCATGGACGAGCCTTACGCTATCATTCGCTGAGCGAGGAATTATATGGAGATGAACATGTAAAATTTCTTGCCCAGCAATTTCATTTTCATTTAATAAAAGGTTTGCGCCCTGCGATAATAAGCTCGATTTATGGATGGCATTTAAAATTTTTTTACCAGCAATAATTAGATTTGAGGTCTCTTCATTTGTTAAATCTGAAAAATTTGGACAATGCCTTTTGGGAATAACTAATGTGTGTCCATTACTGCGTGGAAATATGTCTAAGATAGCGAGTATATTTTCATCTTCATAGACTTTATGAGAAGGAAGCTCGCCATTAATTATTTTACAGATTACACAATCATTCATAGAAATATATTAAAAGAAATTATTTAAAATACAATAGATAATACATTAATCTAAAGCTTATTAATAGTATAAGCAAAGTATTCAGGCTAAGAGGTGTTATATGAAGAAATTAATTTTGTTACATAATCCGAGGTGTTCAAAAAGTAGAGAAGCTTTTAATTACTTAACAGACAATAAAATTAAATTTGAAGTTAGAGAGTATTTAAAAAATCCATTAACTCTAGATGAGATTAAAGATTTATCAAAAAAATTAAATTTACAACCCGTTGAGTTTATTAGGAGCAAAGAGTCTGTTTACAAAGAAGAAAGTTTGAGTGAAAAGACTGGTGATGCACTTATGCAGGCTATTCAAGAGTTTCCAATTTTAATTGAACGCCCAATATTAATAGTTGGAGATAGTGCTGTGATTGGGCGTCCTTTAGAAAATATTAAAAATTTTTTAAAGAATTAAAATTTATTCTGGACTAATGATTAGAAATTTTAACCTCTTTTTCCATGGGTATACTCTAAATAAGTAACAAAAGGGGGGCTCATTGAAGAAGCTTTTATTATTCGACCTATTACTTATGCTGATACTAACTTCTTGTGCAAAAAAAGAAGTTGTTTATATAAATGGTGAAGAAAGTGAAACTGAACAATATATAGTTGTGTTAAGGCAGCAAGAGGTAATTGGTCAATCTAAGCTTGATGCTCAAGCGGTAAAAAACACAATTGCTGCAATTGGTGCAATTGTGAACAGTGAATCAAAAATGGTGTTTACACAAGCTATTAAGGCCGGCGTATTTGAGTTGAGCCAAGATCAAGTTCATTTAATCAGAAACTTTAAAGATGTTAAGTTTATAGAAAAAGATGACTATATAAGCATTAATGAAGTTCAATTAGATGCTCCCTATAATCTAGATAGATTAGATCAAGAGGAATTACCTTTAGATGGTTCTCATTCAATAGTTTCTGGCGATGCAGAAGTTAATGCTTATGTCATTGATACTGGTTTGCGTGTGACGCATGACGAGTTTGAAGGGAGATCTAGGCATGGATTTGATTTTGTAGATAATGATTCTGATGTTTCAGATTGTAATGGGCATGGAACTCATGTGGCAGGAACTCTTGCGGGTAAAACATATGGTGCTGCTAAGAATGTGAAAGTGCATGGTGTGAGAGTATTGGGTTGTTCTGGTGGAGGTCGGTTTTCAGATGTAATTGCCGGAGTTGAATGGGTGACTAAAAACCATGTTAAGCCAGCGGTTGCAAATATGAGTCTTGGTGGAGGAGTTTCAACATCAATAGATGAAGCCGTAGAAGCCTCAATAGAAAGTGGTGTCACATATGTAATTGCAGCTGGGAACAGTAATAGAGATGCTTGTAGTTTTTCTCCAGCACGAGTAAGTGCTGCTATTACAGTGGGTAGCACTACAAGAGCAGATAGTAGATCTTCGTTTTCCAATCATGGTGAGTGTGTAGATATATTTGCTCCTGGTTCAGATATTTTGTCAGCATGGTCTAATAGTGATAGTGCTTCCAGAACAATTGATGGAACATCAATGGCATCACCTCTAGTCGCTGGTGTTGTTGCCAACTACTTGTCTAGAAACCCAGATAGTACCCCGTCAGAAGTTAAGGAAGCTATACTAGACGGGGCCGTTGAGGGGAAATTGAGTGGATTAACTATTGGGTCTCCTGACTTGCTAATTTCAAACATCTTTTTATTGGAAGAGCAAGACGAGGATGGGGGAGAAGAAAGCGATGGAGAAGAAGATGGCGGTGAGGGCGAAGAGGATGAAAGCCTGTTAGCTGATGGTGATATTATTGAGGATTTATCTGGAGAGTCATCTGAGGAAATCAATTATCATGTAAAGGTCGGTGAGGGAGTTTCTTCCTTAAAAGTAAGAATTTCTAAAGGAAGTGGAGATGCGGATCTTTATGTAAAAAAAGATGGTGTTCCAACTAGGTTTAGTTATGATTGCCGGCCATTTAATTTTGGTAATACAGAAACTTGTGAGGTTTTAAGCCCTCTT
>CALLBC010000260.1 GCA_938001965.1 uncultured Bdellovibrionales bacterium
CGCTTTTTGCCAAGGAAGTGAACGGAAAAAAGACGCACCAGTGCTCCGTCACGATTTCACATTGAAATCGTGTTAGTAAATTCAATTTTTTTGGATTTAGATCGGTGACACGCATCTTAATTTCAGATGTGGGTTTTAATATCTGTTATTGTGAAGCTTTGGGCTAATGCTGTAAGTGCTAAAATGATAAATCCTTTTAGCATTGTATCTAAAATTTCCATAATGTCCTCCTGGAAAAAATTGTTAAATTTAATGATTATTTAAAATAGGGGAGTTGTACAAAAATTGAACTTTATGATGAGGCATGAAGCTCTCTTGCGTAATTAAAAACTTTCTCAAGTCCTTCAGAGCCTAACTGTCTAAGTAGTAACTTTAACCTCATCTCTGTAGGTATACTTTTGGCTCTTGATTCACGGTTACTATAATTGTGGAAGCTTGATGGCTTGTAGTCATAGGCCTTTAAAATCTTGTTTCTGAGCTCAAGGTCAACCTGCCGTCTTGAGGCTTCAATATTTGATAGTTGGCTTTTAGAAATATTAATTAAAGAACTTGCCTCAATAAGTGATAGGCCTCTTCGCAATCGAAGATACTTGAAAATGGCCCCTTCGTACCATGACCGCTTTTCTTGCTTGTGTTTTTGAGTAGAGGCCCAAAGTTGATACTTTCTGAGTTCGTTTTCAGCTTCATAGCAGCTGGCTATGCGCTTGAATTCTTGTTGGGTGAATACTGACCGTTGTTTGCAGTTTTCAACTTCACTGAGCCAGCCTGAGCTGCGGTTTATGATTTTGGCTGCTTGTCGTAGGGTCAGTTTCTTGTCGGTTCTTATTTTCTTTATTATGACGGAATAGTTGTTCATGAAATACCTCCTGGTATTGATGTTTAAGGTTTTTTAACGAACATCTATGGAAGTTTTCTGAAGTTCAGTATTTGTGAACATTTGAAAATTTCCACATCATAGAAATTGGGTGGCAGGGAATTGGCAGGGAAACAAACTGATGGTTTGTGTTTTTTTATGTTGTTTTAAAGGTGAGTCTAGACTCGGTGTTAGTGTTATTAAGTAGTTAGAATTTTTTAGGAAGTTGCTATATTAGCTTAAGATTTGTTATTTAATGGGGCGATCGACGGGGCTTGAACCCGCGACCACCGGAATCACAATCCGGGGCTCTACCAACTGAGCTACGACCGCCACAAGGAATCTATATTTATAGAAGTAAGTTACTAATAATTCAACTATATAAGGCTCATAGGGCTTATGAAGCAATGCAAAAAGGGTGTTTTAATCAAAAAAGGCCTAGAGCGTATGCCTAGACCTTCATCATATTTAATTTGATATTAGGAATTAGTCAAAATTAGCTGGATCAAAATCAATGGAAATACTGGCTCCAGCCGGCGGAACCGCAGTTCCAATGAAGGTAATAATATGTTTACCGGCGTAGTCACCAGAGGCTGGATTACTGTACTCCCATCCGTCAGATGAGCCATCTGACATAGGAATTATTGAACCATTTACTTTAACATCTATGGTGTTCACTAAAGGCTCACGGCTAATTTCAAAAATAGAAATAAGTGATTTAGTAATGATATTTTCAGCTAAATCATCTAAAGCCACAGCAAAATCACTGCATAAACTGATTTTGTCACCGTTAGTGGCATCAGCTAAAGATTCATAGTCACTCCCTACTGAGCTTTGAGAATGACTGGCCTCTGAACATGTATCGCCAGATTGCTTCGTCACAGTTGATACACTATATTTTTGTAAGCTATCTGTTGAACCCGTGATGGTGTCTAAATAAGCCTTATAATCAGCAATAGTTCCCGAGGAGGCGTCATTTTCATCTGTAACAATGATAACTGCTAAGTAAGCATCCTCACGTAAGAAACCATCATTAAATGGGCTATCAAGAGCCGACCTAATACTTTCCATCCCTTGCTCAAGACCAGAGCCACTTGTTCCAAGTGTAGCATTAGTTAAGAAAGTACTTACAATATTAGGCGTGTCCGGTGTTATTACTCGTACTCCCGAATAGGTGTTACCACTGGCTAAAGGATCGTAACCTTGGATGGTTGGATTAGTGTTTGGGTCACAAGTGCCCGGGGGAAAGGTTTGTGTGAAGCTTGCTGACACATCAGCACCATCTCTAAATCTAGCCTTATATGATCTAAAAAATGGTGAACAATCTCCTGTTGCTGTTTCTGATCCATGATAAGAGTCAGTAGCTGCCACAGCAATTTTATAATTAATATTTTTAGTACTAAAGCTTGTAATAAATGAGTTAAAGTTAGTTGTTAATTTAGACTGTGCCGGCGTCATTGAGCCTGAGTTATCTATAATCCATAAAATATCAATGTCTGAGGTTTGATTATTAATTTGTTTAAAATCAGTGGATTCTGAGGTTAAAGAGAAGCTTGGGTCACCGCCACAACTTGGAAGCAGAAGAGTAGCCAATGTGATGCTTAAACTGAAAGCGATTAATTTTATTTTCATTTCACTCACCTCTAGCCGGTTCTAACAAATGCATAGTAATCCAGTACAAAATCATTTGCTCTTACCAACATACGTACAGGATTAATATTTTAACTAAGGAGTGATTATATTTGTAGGACGCTAAACTATGATGAGGTGATGTAAAATCAATGATGAATTATCTATAACATCTATTAACAAAAGTACGACCAAACACCTTATGTATTCATAATATCACGGCAAACAGTGCTGGAGTAAAAAAAAATAAAAAAAACTTCATATTGTAACTTATTGATATATGTACCAGTTTACTACAGGACTAAAGCCAAAAAAGTCCCAAATTAAAACATAAAATTAACCTAAATTGTAAATGTAAAATACAATTTTATTATTAAAAAATTTAGGAAAATTGGGAGCGTGGGAATGCTTAAATTAAGAGTTTTGGAGCTCAGTGATGAGGCAGCATTTATTAAAGGGGCTAAAGCTTGGGACGGTGAGAAGTTAGAATGGTATACTTTCTTGTGGAAACCAGGACAGTCGTTTAACGACCACATAGTGCGCTTAGAAAAAAACCAGAAAGGAATAGACCTACCAAAGGGGTATGTACCAAGCACCATGCTTTATGGTTTTGTGGATAGTGATATCATTGGCCGTGTTAGTATACGCCATGAATTAAATGATCACCTAAGGAGGCGGGGAGGCCATATTGGCTATTCTGTAGCACCAAAATTTAGACGTAAAGGTTACGCCATTAAAATGATGGAGCAATGCTTAGCTTACTGTAAAGGTATAGACTTAAATGAAATCCTAGTGACATGCGCTAAAAATAACACACCATCCTGGAAAGTGATTGAGTCAGTTGGTGGAGTTTTAAAAAAAGAAGTCTGGGATGATATAGGCAAAGAAGAAATAAAAAAATACTGGATTAAAATTTAAAAGAAAAAAGCCACCACACCGTTGAGGTTTTAATTCATTACTGAGAATGAGTATATATTGTTAGCCTGCAAGATTCTGAACTAGGAGTTAGGCAGTATAAGCAAAAGAAAACTTACCTCCACCACGCCGGTGAGATTTTAATTAATTTCTGAGATTGAGTATATGTTACTCGCGCGCAGTTAGCCCGTAGTGAGCAAAGCGAACGATAGGGCGATACAAATAGAAGTCGAGAATGGAGCTGCCAAGCGAAATGAAGACTCAATCACCACAGGTGCGGCTGTCTGAGCACGAGTAACATATACTCAACCTCAGAAGGCGCATTAAAGCCGAACCAAACTATTCGAATTCGTACGGATCAAAAGTAATATCAACTCTAGCCCCTGATGGTGGGATTGAGTTTTTTGTAAAACGGACCAAGTATTGACCAGCTTCAGGGTTTAAGTAAGCCCAGCCCTCTGATCCATTAATAGATTTTGGAACTAATTTCCCATTTACTTTTACTTGAATACTAGTGACTATTGGGCGACGTTTAATTCTAAAAGTATCATGCAAAGAGGCTAGGATGATGTCTTCAGAAAGTTGACCTAATGATTTACTAAAGTCACTGCATAGGCTAATAACACTACCATTTGTTTGCTCAACTAATTCCTCATAGCGCTTGCCATACTTTTGGTCTACGGTTTGTAAACTCTTTAAGCAAGCTTTATCCCCGGATTTGATATGAATGGATGACACATTATATCTGCGGTGGCCATCAATTAAACCTGTTTTCTTATCTAGAAAATCAACAAAACTTGAAACAGGGTAAAGCTCTGGTTTGTCACCACGAATTTTCTCCCATTGGCCAATACCATCATAAGAAAAATCATCTTCATCACTCACAATAATAATGGCTAAAAAACTATCTGGTCTTAAAAAACGATTATTAAAGTCCTCTTTAAAAAAAGCCTCTATACTACTAAAGGCTCTTTCGTCACCAAAGCCTCCAGTGCCTAAGGTAACATTAGTTATAAATGTTTTATTTAAATTTGGTGTGTCAGGGTTAACAACATAGACACCGGATCTGCCAGTGCTCCACGATCCATCTCTTAAACGGGCATTTTGAGGCTTAACAATTTCTGAATACAAAGGGTTATTTCTGTAACTATCTGTTGATGCAACACCCAGTTGAAAGTCTAAATTCTTTTCAGAAAAATTATTAATAAAAGATTTAAAATTTGTGGCTAAGTTTTTTTGAGCCCCAAACATGGAAATTGAATTGTCAATAACCCACAGTACATCAATTTTAGAAATTTGTGTATTTTGTTTATCTTGATTAACTTTTTCATTAATGGAAGTTAAAGAAAAGCTTGGATCGCCACCACAGCCAGTGAAAACTAAACTTGCTATTATGGCCACAGTTAATAGCTTAAGAGATTTGAAGAGAGAAGTTCTTGTTGCCGTCATATTAAACCTCGTTATAATATTTATTTAGGACATTTATCCACTAAAGTTGTTCTGTAAGATCCTATTTCGTCTTCCCAGTACTCTCCCGAGAAGTCCCAGTTAAGTGCCTTTTTAGGCTTAACACTGGCAGGTATTCTGTTTTCATTGCTAACTTTACCACCAGAGACTTGGAAGCGGATATTTTCACCACTTCCAGAAAAAATCTCATAGCGTAAAAGTTCGTTGTTATCTAGTAAGTCACTGTTTTCATTTTTAACATTTGATAAATGCTTATAAAGTGATTTACCAGCTCTGGAGATAAGAACTCCGTTTTCTTTTTTAATTCTTGCTTGTGTATTTCTTTTTAAAATATTTAACTTCTTTTTACTGTGATCAAAAAGTCTTAATTGAAAGTAGTAAGATGTAATATATTCTTTTTTCTCTTCAAGGTTACTTTTAAGAGAAGGAAGAGTGGTTTCATTTTTAACTTTTTTAGCAATATCATACTCAGACTTAATCTTTTTAAGTGATGCCTTTGCTTTGCTAAGCTTGCCTTTTAATTTTTTAGTGTCCAGTTTGAAAGATGATAAGGCCTTTGTGTAGTTTCTTGATTCGTCCACTTTACTGTTAATATCTTTTTGAATATTTAAAAAGTCTTTTTGACGAGCAATCTCTCGGATCACTTGATAAGGAAGGCCATCAACATCTACTGTGCTTTTACCAGCCAAGTACTTCGAAACCGTTTGATAAATACTAAAGCCTGAGTTGTTACTAGCTAAGTAAGTGTTAAGCTTTGTTTTCCAGTCTCTGTATTCTTTTTCGTGAAGGCTTAATGATTTATAAGCATCAGCATATTGGCAAATATTTAAGTAACCAATTGTTTTAATAACATAGGTTTCGGGTTTGTATATAGAGTTAAAGTAAGGGGAGTGCATTGAGTACATATTACCAATGGCTCCAAATTGATCACCTAATGCTAATTGCACCCAGCCCAATTCAGTCATAGCTTGCACCCAAAGAGGATGGGACTTATGAATTCTTTTGTAACTATGATAAGCTTCTTTATATTTTTTAAGCTGAAAAAATATTCGCCCTAAATTTAATGATACTAAGCTACCAATATTTTTTTCTTCTTTACTGTTTTTTTCTAAATGTCCTTGTAATGTACCTAAAGTTGTTACAGAGGTTGTAAGGTCTTTATTTAAATACTCACTTAAGCCTTTAATAAATTGAGCTTTTTCATAGTAGTCGCTCTTTTTACTGACTTGAGTTGCAGTTAGTTGCGAAGACTTATAGTCTTTATTGTCAAATTGGTGCTTTGAAATATAATAAGCAATCTTATCCATAAATAGAGGCGGTAGTGTTTCTTTATCTTCCATCTTACTTAGTGATAAGGCAATTTTACTTTCATGTTCTTTTGGAAAATCAGTAAATAGTATACCAATGGCATCAGCTCTATACTCATTAGGTTTTAAAACTAATGGTATTAGTCTGTGTGCAGTTTCAGAGTATAGTTTAAGTTTATGAGAAATAGTTCCCATGTAGTAACTAGCTTCTTGTACATGTTTTTTTGATTCAGTTAATTGATCAAATAAACCAAGAGCAGGGGAGTACATTTCTTTTTGGTATAAGATAATAGCGCTAAGCATAAATACATCATACTTGCTTACTGGATCAACTTTTAAAAGTTCAAAAGATTTATTTTCTGTAATCGTGTATTTGATAGTTTCAACTTCTGAGGCTTCAACCATTCGACCCAGTTTCCATCTTTTCCCTTTAAGTTTACGAGTTTTGCCCACTTTTAACTTATAATTCACAATTGAACTAATTTCTGTTCGTGAAATTTTCTTTGGTGAAGGCAAGGTGTCAGGTGTTTTATATTCAATTGATAAGTCTTGCATTTCTTCTGTTAGGAATTGATTTTTATTTACCTTGCTCTCTAAGCCTATATCTAAGGTTGCAACTGGTTCAAGCTGTGCATCGGTTTTATCTAATAAAAATTGTACTTTTGTAGGTTGGTAGGCCACCTGTGATGGCTTTTTAGGAAGTCGTGAATCTGCGGGTCTTCCTTTTTGTTCTTTAAAACTATTACTCACATTATTTTTTAAATTTTTTATATAATTATTTGAGGGTGATTTATCTGCTTTATAGCTTGGAAGCTGGGATGTCAGTGCAGGATCAGGAGCAAATGTGGGTTGTGCACTATTACCACCATCCACTAAATTTGTATTTTCAGTGAATTGGTTCTGCATAACTCCATTTGTAAATGGAGCATTAGCGTTTTGTGTGCTTGTTAGTGTTGTAGTGGCAGGTGTTACTGCAGGTACACTCGCTGTAGGTATTGTCTCAGTTGCTTGAGTAGAATTTGCCTTAACAACTGGTGCTGTTTGAGGTTCATCAGTAGGTCTTAACACTAAGGGTTTAGGTTCACTTTTATGCCAAGTCCAAACTCCATTTGCGATGTCGTAGTATTTTTTAGTATTACTTGGTTGTCCTTGTGCAAAAAGGGATGTTGATGATAGGCCTATTAGGCTTATCGTTAGTAAGTAAATAATATTTTTATTTAGTGTTCTCACAGTAAAATCCTTTTTACTTTGGTAAATACTACTCATTTAATC
Source organism: uncultured Bdellovibrionales bacterium (assembly GCA_938001965.1). Taxonomy (GTDB): domain Bacteria; phylum Bdellovibrionota; class Bdellovibrionia; order Bdellovibrionales; family UBA1609; genus JAHDIR01. Next base: position 7,444 of record CALLBC010000260.1, read on the forward strand.
GTTTAATTCTTACGTATGTTTTGTGTAATATTGTTGCTTTTTTATTCCATTTAATGGCCTCAGACTTATAGTCATTCTTTTTATCTGTCCAGGCTTTAAGGTCATCTTTAGCGACCTTTTCTTTGGCAAGTAGCTGTTCTTTTACTTGGGCAATATCTCTGTTTTTTGTATCCCATTCAGCAATTTCAGTATTAATCTCAGCCACTTTTGTGTCATAGGCTGTAATATT
>CALLBC010000261.1 GCA_938001965.1 uncultured Bdellovibrionales bacterium
GATGGAAAATCTTGGGCTTCATCGAGGGCTTCAAAAGGCTTCACTTGATGAAATAGATTGAAATTTCTTGAAATACAAAACCTGAAAATCACTCTCAGATCAAAATTGTTAAGGTTTGGTAATTATTTGGGTATTTAAAAAATAGCTATTTAGACTCGGAAAGAATGGTGCCTGCCGTCCTATGTTGGTTGAACACCCTATAAATATTAAAAGGGTATATTCAGTAATTTGGAGAAGATCTAAATTAGACCTCGCGGAGCTGGCAAAAAACCGTTGGGTTAATAAGTGGTCGATTAAGCGACTAGCAACTCATCATGATAGAGCCCAAGATACTATACAAATGCATCTTTCAGCCCTACGCAAGTCAGATAAATGGATGAAGCTTTTATTATCACAGCATGATAGAAAGCTCATTTCTAAAAGTATAAATACACCCTTCAAAGGTGTAGATTGATTATATATCTGACTTAACTAAGTCTATTGGCGTTTAATTGTATCTCAGAGCTATTTATTTGGAAATAACTGAGATTCACTGTTTTTCAGAGATTTAGTGAGAACTTTAGAGCAGAGGTCATTTGTTTTCTAACTATATTTCATCACAAGACTAAAGTCTAAAAAAAATAAGTTACTCATCATTACTAGAATCACAGTTAACTCACAAATTAAACCGGTTTATAATTTTATATATTAATAATTAATTTAGAGAGGTTCAGGTATGAAAAAAAAATTGTTACTAACTATTTGTCCAATGATATTTTTAGTTTTTGGCTGTGCAACAAAACAAACTTCGAGAACTCCATCAGCTTCACTTTTCACAAAGATTAGTTGTTTCACTACTGATACGAAAATGATAAACGATGAGAATGAAACTCTACTGCATATTGCGATTAAACGAAATAACATTAAAGATGTAAAAAAACTCATATCCTGTGGAGCAGATGTTAATGCAAAAAACTCTAGTGAATATACTCCACTTCATCTTGCTACGAGTAATGGTAGTTTTGAGATTGTGAAGGCTCTCATTAGAGCAAAAGCTGAACTTAACAACGAAACAAAATATAATAAATTAAGGCCAATCCATTTTGCAGTCACCTCGTCAAAGTTTAGAATTTACGATATCTTGATTCAAGCCGGTGCGGAATATAGTATGCTAGATGAAGATGGTGGGAATTTGTTACATCGAATTTCGCTATTTTCAGTCGATCAGAAGGGCATCGAGGATAACGTTGATATTGGTAAGCAGGCTAAAATGGCAGAGGATTTAATTGAGCGAGGACTTGATGTAAACTTAATAGAAAAGAGCTATAACAGTACTCCTTTGCACATGGCAGCTTCAAGTGGAAAGCTAAAAGTTGTCGCACTTTTTATAGATCATAAAGCTGACTTAAATGTTAGAGATAAAGGAGGGAATACACCTCTGGAAATAGCTAAAAGAGAAGGTCACCAAAACATAGAAAAACTTTTAGCCCAAGCAGGTGCCTCTAAGTAAAAAATATTAAATACGTAAGTAATACCCTTGATTTTAGCGCTGATTTGTACTGAAAAACAGAGCCATAGTGGACATCCGCTATGGCTTAGCCTTTATGTTTAAATTCACTTTTTTAATAAGTATTTTAGTAACAGCTAGAGATATTGACGTTGTTAGGAAACATTGAGTTTATCCAAACTGTTGCATTTTCAACATCATCATCTCGCACTATCACTAGGACTCTTGTTTTAAGCTCATCTTCTGTAATATATGAATAACTAAAATTTTGACTGTCCGTAGTGTAGACAAGAGGCTCTTTAGCGAAAGATACTTTTTCTAAGAACCAATATGTTGCCTTAATTTGTTTTTTTACGCAATTTAATGCCTCTTCACTGTCATGGTTACTAGCTGCATATGAAGCTGAGCTTATGCCAAGTACTACTTAAATTAGTGTGATAAATTTCATAATTCCCCCTATATAATTTTTAAGAAATTAAATTATTCTGTATTAGATTCTCTAAGTCAAATTAGGCCTGTATAAAAACAAATAATAAAAAAGTATTTGATACAGAAATGGCTAAGCAAATGCTTATCAAGTCAAATTTAACTGAATAAAAGCTATGTATTTACAGGCTCAACACTCAAGGAGCTGATTTTCACATTTTTGAGCCATTAATTATTAACTAAAATAATGAGGTAAAAAATGAAATTAATAAAATCAGTTATTAATCTTATCACGTTTTTAATAATCTTTGGCTTGGGAGTTGAGGGGCTTGATATGGCCACTTAGGTCATTAAGGGTGAGGCTGTAAAGGCTCATAAACGAGGTGTTATGAGTTTACGAAACTGGAATTAAAATTAAATAAATAATTGTTTTTAAGCATTAGTTAAAAAATAAACGTTTAAATAGTTGTCGAACTTGCGGCAAAAAGAAGACTACTAATCTCAACATGAGACTTTAAAATAAACTAAATATCTTTTTTTAAGATAGTTACAAATATTACTTTTAATTAAATTGTATAGCTATATAATAATATGTAACTATTTAAGAGAATTATGTCTCTTTTAAGGAGATAGATACTTTGAGGCGTACAGTTAAAATATTTAGTCTTCTATTTGGCCTTACATTAATGTTATTTGCATATAATAACTGTGGGGCAGGTTTTGAGTCTTATCAACAAGTAAGTCAGTTCAAAAACTTCAATTCAGAAACAAGTTTAGAATGTGATGGCTTTCCAAATGGTTTTGAACAAATTGATCCAGTAAACTATTTTACAAATTTACAAGGTGTAAGTTGTGATCCTTTAAGCAAGCGAAGAACATGTGTTGAAGGAAAGTGGTCTGATTGGACAAGTGCAAACTTAACTTACACACAGTGCCGTGTTGTTGTAGAAACTTGTGATGGGTTTGCTAATAATTTTGTTCAGATTGACCCTTTAAATTATTACATTGCAGCCACTGGTATGGATTGCACTCCATTTAAAAAAAAGAGAACCTGTATAGAGGGAAATTGGTCTGAATGGACAAATAAAAACTTAACAATTACTACATGCACAGTCGATATGATTGCAAATAATAAGCCTCCCGTTGCTAAAATTAGTTTTGATAATATAAATTTAAAAGTCGGGCAAAACATTTTATTTGATAGCGTTGGCAGTTCAGACCCAGAAGGAAGTGCTTTAACATATATGTGGAGTCTTGAAGGTAAGCCTGCTACAAGTAATAGTAATTTGGGTTCACTGGATAAGGATAAATCAAGCTTAACTATCGATTATCCAGGAGATTATGTTGTTGCTTTAATTGTTTCAGACGGGAAGGCACAAAGTAGTAAAATTGAAGTTAAATTTAATGTTACACAATCAGTTGCAAAAAAAGTGCAACTGATTGGTTCTTCATTTGTTGATGGAGATGACAGTGAGGTTGTAAGAGATGTTGCAATAGACTCTCTAGGAAATGTATATGTGACTGGGGGTACAACCTCAAAAAGAATGTTTGCCACACAAGGGAGTTATGATACGACATTTAACGGTGGTGGCAATCAGCTAGGATCCTTTGGAGCTATGGATGCTTTTGTTTCTAAATATTCACCACAAGGAAAGCTTTTATGGTCAACTTATTTAGGTGGCCCTAATTACGACAGGGCCTACGCAATTGAAGTTGACGGGCAGGGTAATGTTTATATAGGTGGGCGAGCAGGAGCGGGATTTCCGACCACACCTGGAGTTGTTCAAACTAATTTCGCAGGTGATAATCATGTAAACTCTGGCTATGGCCCACAAGACGGTTTTGTAACAAAATTGTCAGCTGATGGAAAGAGAGTTTTATGGTCGACCTATATAGGTGGTTCTGGTCGAGGGTTTATTAGAGACATAGATATAGATAGTAATGGCCAGGTTTATGCGGGGCTATCCAGTGTTTCTCAACTTAATAATAATTTTATTACTGGTTCTGCCGTGCAAAAAAATATTCAAAGTGGAACTATTGGGGCAGCTATAGTTAGGCTATCAAATGACGCAAGATCAGTTATATACGGTTCGTACTTAGGTGGGGCCACTGGTCCATTTAAATACTATCAAAACCCATCTGTTAGAGTGTCTAGCTCCGGAGATTATTATATCATGTATGTTGATGATGGTAATAATTCTCCAGCTACATCTGGTTCTTATAAAACAAGGTCTCAAGGAGGGAGTGACATTGTTGCAGCTAGGTTTCGTAGTAATAATAACTTAGTGTTTTGTTCATATCTTGGTGGTTCAAAAGATGAGGGACTTGAAACTCATAATTTAGCATTGTCAAAAAATGGTGATGTAATTATTTCTGGTGGTACAACATCGGCTAACTTTCCCACTACCAATACGGCACACCAAAGAAATAAAGGCACATCGCTTTGGGGGAGCTTTATAACGAAGTTATCTGCTGATGGTAAATCATTGATCGCCTCAACTTTCTTCTCTGGAAATAATACTGTAGGGTTGGAGGGGATAGATATTGATGATCAAGGTCAGGTTTATTTTTCTGGACCAACGAGGGCGTCAAACCTTAAGACAACAACTGATGCAATATCTCGAAACTTAAAGGGAATTCGAGATGGATATGTAGCAAAGATGAGTAGTGATTTAAAAGATATAATTTATTTATCATATTTTGGAAGTACAGGTGATGATCAAATTCGTTCAGCCATTTTAAGTAAAGATAAAAAGTTTGTTGTTGTTGGGCACAATCAATCAGCGAATGGATTTCCATTATTAAATAACTCTCATGATAAAACTGTTAACGGAAATATAAATGATGCATTTAAAACGAATAGCGGATTTTATGGTTTGTTTCAGTTTTAATAATAACTTTGTTAAATACTGGAAAAGAAGTAGGTAGAGCTTAAAGTTAAAAATATCTATAACTCAATAATAATGAGATTAAAAATGTTTTTTTTAATCAATTTATCACATCATTAAATTCATTGAATATATCAAACTATAGCTTAAAGTGTAACGGTTAAGACCTGATCGTACAGTTGCCCTTTTAGCAAGCATCGTGTTTTTAAATTGTCTGTCAGTTAAAATCTAGTTTTTTCTTATTCCAAACCTCCTTGCCTGCAAGGAGAGTTTGCATCGGAGTTCTTCCGTT
>CALLBC010000262.1 GCA_938001965.1 uncultured Bdellovibrionales bacterium
TTAGAATCAAATCACTTGCCTGTTCTCCCACAAACAAATAACTTGGTCGACGGAGGCCTGGCAGAGCGGTTGAATGCACCAGTCTTGAAAACTGGCAAACCTTCACGGGTTTCGGGGGTTCGAATCCCCCGGCCTCCGCCATTTAACTTGCAAGCTCTATAGTTTAATTTTCTTGATATATTTATAAAATAAAAATTTAATAGATTTCATAAATTAAGCCATCGGAAATATATGACTAAATTTCGTGACTACAACCCAGAGTACTATGATGCCGGGGAAAGCTTTAAAGCTGATATTCCTTTTTATATTAATCAGGCTTGTCCGTCCGACGAAGTACTCGAAATTGGGTGTGGAACTGGTCGAGTATCTTTTCCCTTAGCCAAAACAGTTCAGTCCTTATGGGGTATTGATATTTCAAAATCTATGCTGAAAAAAGCCACTAGTAAAATTACTCATGAAGATAACAATCTAAAATTTACCTACGAAGATATGTTTAAATTAAATCTAGAAAAAAAGTTTGATTTAATTATTGCTCCCTTTCGCGTTATGCAGTGTTGCGAAACTACAGCCCAATTACAAAGTTTTTTTAAGTCTATTAAAAATCACTTAAAGCCTAATGGTAAATGTATTTTAAATGCTTTCAATCCTTATTTACCAAAAGAAGACATGGCCAAAAAATGGATCCTAGATGCCGCAGAGTATGATCAAAAAATTCAAATGGAAAATGGCAATTTATTAGTTGTATCTGAACAAAGACAAAGCATTAAGGCTGATGAACAAGTTCTTTACACTGATTTAATATATAAATGCTATAAGCATGATGAATTAATTGATACTTATATTAATTCTATCTACATGAAGTATTTCTACCCCGAGGAATACTTAACAATCATACAAAATTATGGCTTTACCATTATTAAAAAATGGGGCGGATATAAAGATGAAGTTTATGGCGAGGGGAATGAGCTTGTTGTCTCTTTTACACTCTAAAAAAAGCACCTTAGCTATTTATTAATACAACTAAGGGCCTTTTTGATCTATCGCTTAATATTCACTACAACCTAGTTTTAGCTTTCGGCTAGTTGCAATACCACTCTTAAAAGACTGCACTGTTATAGCCTTACCGCTAATAAATTCTATTTTTACATTTTGTTGAATAGCTGAATTTCCAACAACTGAACTTGTTTTTATTAAATTGATATTCTCTTGTTCTGGGAAAGTCACTAAACCCAATTTTGGATCTAGTCGATTTACTACATTAAAATCAAAATTAAATGTTGCGGTCGTTTTAACAAATAATCCCCTGTTATCAAAATTTTTAAATTGTAATATTGTTTTGCCATTGAGCTTATGTACATACATATAAAATTCATAGGAATTAAAGGGAGTATTTTTATTTTCAAGACTTTTACAAATCAAGCTTGCATCATCAATATTGTCTAATACTGGAACTTGATGCTTTGCTGTCAAAGCCTGTTGAACAAATGACCTTGTAGTCCTTGAGTCGTACTCTGATTCCTTTCTTTCAAAATAATATCTTATCTCATGATTAAATAAAACAGCCTTATTGAGGCTATCTAATTCATCCCAATACTTTTTGTTAATTTTTAATCTTTGTTTCCTATCATAAAATGTTGCTATTTGAATGATTTTACAGTTATCTGGGACTTCTATCATATCGCCAGCATCATTTATAAGCGGTAGGTCTTCTACCCATTCAACAATAGACATTAAACTGTTAATATTATGATCTACAATATCAAAATTTGTAATTATGTCTTGAAAATTTTCAACCCCCTGTAACCTATAAATATTTCTAGCCAAGTTGTAGCTATCCTCATACCAGTCTCCTGTTTTGGACAGTAGTGCTTGCTCACCAAACTTTATTTTCGCTTCGTAATAATCTAAGACCTCGTAAACCATATTCCCGTTATCATCATTGCACATAACACCCAAGCCACCACCGCTTGATATTGGGCCTAATCCGGCTTGTACGCTTGAAGTCATCATTCCTAAAATTAGTAAGATGATATATTTCATTCACTCCTCCTTTTCCCTATGATTGTTTAATACTTCTTTTAATTTTAATAATTATTTATTTTTATAGGCTCTATTATGTAACTCTTGGTTAAGGTGCCTGAGCTCATTACAAGTATTAATTAAGTCATTAATATTATTTGATAATAAGGTGAAAATATTTTCTGTTGTGGGGAGGCGTTTTTCAGGTTTATATAAAACTTCAGAGTCTCTTATTTTATTAGACTCTTCTGCGTCATAACTATGATTGATTGGTTCTAAACTAAATCTAGTCGTTTTAATTAATCCCATAAGCCCTCCTTAGCTTTTAGAATGTGATAAGTATTTATAACTTGATCAATCAACTCTATCAGCATATAAATTATTATTTATTACTCTTAAAAGGTTATATATTATTACTATTTTATTGATTGGCGAGACTAACTATAAGAAATACTTGAAGAAAGTTATTGCTGATGGAAAGCGTGGCATTGTCAAATTACTTGCCGAATCTGCCGGATGTCAGCGCTCTTACTTGTCTCAAGCTCTTTCAACCCATGTTAATTTAACTGCTGACCATTTATGTGGAATTGCTAGCTTTTTAAACCTTAAAGAGATTGAACTTGATTATTTGTTATTACTTCTTGAAAAAGAAAAAACCTCATCAGAGTTATATCGACGACATATAAATAATAAATTAGAAAAAATTATTCAAAAAAATACTCGCATTTCAAAAAGAATTAAAAATGAAAAGGCCAAAGTAAACAAAAAGTATTATTCAGCTTGGTATTATATGGCCGTTCATATTGCTACAAGTATTAACCATTTAAAAAGTATATCTGATTTTGCAAATTACTTAGGGCTTGGTAAAAATACCATTAGTAAAGTTCTACGTGATTTAGAAGAATGGGACTTGGTTCATTTCACTAACAACGAGTGGAATTATAATAGTAACAAATCTCTACACCTAGAAGACCTTTCCTTTGAAAATCGAATGAACCATCTTAACTGGCGCAATCAAGGGCTTTCTCGACCACTAGACTCAAGCAAGGACATTCATTACACTTCTGTCTTTTCAATTTCTCAAAAAGACTACTCTTTACTACGTGAACAAATCCTAACTTTCATTGAAGCCAAGAGAGAAACAGTGTCGGAATCTGGAGCAGAAGAGCTTGTAAGTTTTTGTTGTGATTTTTTTCCTGTAAACACTAAAATGAATTAGGCTTTACAAAGTGTATTATGAGATTAATTCTCTATTTAGCAGACATGCCCTTTTCATACCCTTCGATATACTCTTCATTATCAAACTGGATTCCGTTTCTATTACAGGAGTCTTTATAGTTGCCTAAAGTACTTTTCGGTTTACCCGCTTTGGCGTCGGCCATTCCTTTTTTATACCAATTAGTACTTAAACAATCTTTTTCTGACATGCTATTGCACGACACAATTGAAAATAAAAACATAATACTTAAAATTAACTTTAACATTTTTGACCCTTTATCCTTTTGTAATTTTATCTAATCCGCCCATATATGGCTTTAAGACTTCAGGGATTTTTACACTTCCGTCTTCTTGTTGATAATTTTCTAATATTGCAATTAATGTTCGACCAACAGCAAGCCCTGAGCCATTTAAAGTATGAACAAATTGTGGCTTAGCCTTTTCACCTTTAGGCCTAAACCTAATATTTGCACGCCTCGCTTGGAAATCTTCAAAATTAGAACATGAAGAAATCTCTCTATATTTATCTTGCCCTGGCATCCAGGCTTCTAGGTCGTAACATTTGGCAGCACCAAAAGATATATCTCCTGAACAAAGAACCATGCGTTTATAAGGTAACTCCAGCTGCTCTAATATACTTTCGGCATGAGAGGTTAACTTCTCATGCTCAGCATAAGACTCATCGGGATGAGTAAATTTTAATAGCTCAACTTTATGAAATTGATGTTGCCTAATTAGCCCCTGAGTATCTCGTCCATAACTTCCCGCCTCCGATCTAAAACAAGGAGAAAATGCAACAAAGTTTTCTGGCAACTGCTCTTCTTTTAAAATTTCACCGGCATAATAGTTTGTTACAGAAACTTCAGAAGTTGGAATTAAATAGTAATCAGTGTTTTCGAGATGAAAAACATCATCTTTAAATTTCGGAAACTGTGAAGTCCCGTAAAGACTATTACTGTTTGCTATATAAGGCGGAATGATTTCTGTGTACCCATTATTGTTCACATGAGTATTAATCATTAGTTGTATTAATGCTCTTTCGAGAGCGGCCCCTGCGCCAAGTAAAAATGCAAACCTAGCGCCAGCAACTTTTGCAGCTCTCTCAAAATTAATAATCCCTAAAGCCTCACCAACCTCAATGTGGTTCTTGGCTTTAAAACCAAACTCTCTAGGTGAACCATAGGACTTAACTTCCACATTGTCTTCTTCTGAGCTACCACTAGGCACGTCAGGATGGGACATATTCGGTATTACAGCCAATGCTCCCTTAAACTCAACTTCAATTTTCTCTAAAACTTTTTCATACTCTTTATTTTCAGCCTTAATTTTTTGTAAGCCTTCAATTGCAGAGTTGGCGTCCTTTTTTTCACGCTTTAACATCGCAATCTCTTGCCCCAATTTATTTTGCTTTGCCTTAGAGTTTTCAAAATTTAATATGGCTTCTTTGCGTTTTGTATTTAATTTAAGTAAATCATCAACAATTGAGCTTTCAAATTTTCTGTTTACTAGATTTTTTTTATATGCTTCCGCATAAACTTCATTGTGAACTGGATCTACATCAGTAGATGTCAGTTTTTTAAAATCAATCATTACTATTCACCTGGCGCTACTAAAATATATGTTTTTAAAAAAATAAAAAATAAAACTACATTAATTACTAAAACTAAAACTTTTGCCAAAGACCATCCCCTGGTCATTCTAAGAACGAGCCCAACAAAAGTTAAAATTACAAATGTGGTCGCAAACTTACCATATCCAATAATTTCTTGCCCAATTACGGAAAAAATAATACCCAACATTAAGCCGAGAATTAATCTAATTGAGTATACAACTAGTTGCTTCCAAGTGGTCTTATTTTTTTGGGGAGCTGCTAAAATATTATCCATGGCCAATTATGCTTTAGAACCATAAAAATGTCTAGCGCGTTGATGTTTTAAAAGGACTGTATCTTCTGTTGCACCTGCGAGGCATCAGGAGCATTGGGTGCTAGTGAAAGGTAGTTCTCATAGGCCCATCTTGCCTTCGAATAATCTGACTTAAGCTCATACACCGACCCAAGCTCTCTGTATATATCAGGTGCTGATGAGTTTATCTTTCTAGCTTTTTCAAGCATATTCACAGCCACATCTAGAGCCCCTGACTTTCTGTAACATCTTGAAATTTGGATATACACCTCAGCTCCGAAATCTCTAAACTTCATTGCTTGCTGATACTCTTTTGCACAAAACTGATAGGCCCCTTGCTTTTCGTAAATTTCACCAGCTAATAAGTAAGCATCTATTTGATTAGAGTTTTTAGATTTTTCTTTATTTATCCACTTTGTAGCCTCGGCAAGATTACCCTTTAAATAGTTTAATTTCGCAAAGTAATAATTAATTTTGGGGAAGTCTGGATTTACATTTATTATTCTTTGAAATTGTTTTTTGGCCTGTACATAATTTTTAGTTTCTAAATATATTAGCCCAACTTCTAGTAATGGCTTACTATCTAAAGGATCCAACTGAGCCGCCTGGAAAAATGTTTTTTTACTTTCATTTAGCTGGCCAATATTCTTATAACATGCCCCTAGCCCCATGTAGGCTTGCACATAATTTTTATCAATTTCTATTAACTGCTTAAAAACTGGTATAGCAGCACTATACTGCTGATCTAATGTATAAATTAAACCTAAAAGCTGCCTATATTCTTTGGTTGTTTGGTTGTTTGATATTAATTTTGTGACATATCTGATTCCAGAATCTATTCCATGCACGCGATAATAGGACCTGGCAAAAAGTATATTTAAATCAACACTATCGGGCTCAATCTTTAGAGCCTTTGACATTGCTGCATATGCCTTTTTATACTCCCC
>CALLBC010000263.1 GCA_938001965.1 uncultured Bdellovibrionales bacterium
ATTACTATTTTCACAAACTGTTTTTTCTGCCGAGCAAGTAACTTGCATTCTGGGTTCTGGTTCAGAGACAACAAGTCATACTTTTGAATTTGAATATGATGCAACAGGAGATTTCTATGGACGAGACTATTCAAATAGAAATGTAAATATTGATTTAGGCTTTGGAATAATACTAGATTGTGATGGTCAAAGAGATTGCTATATAAATTTAGTTATTAATTCAAAAATTCGTGAAGACGAAGTTGCAAGTATTGGTATTGAGTTTGATATGGATAAAGGTAGTGCTATTGTACTTGAGGAGCCATTAACAAACGCACCAGATGGTAAGGAATATAACTTAATTTGTGATTTTAAGACGGATAAAAATTAATTAGCACCTAAATAAACTTATGATTGTTTACTTAAGTGGACCTTGCCTAGTCTAAAGGTAAGTTTAGTTGTTGTAATTGCTGAATGGTCATATCTAAAATATAATTAATATATGAATAAAATAGTGATTGCCCTGGCATTTATAATTATGAGCTGTAGTAACTTTGGATCAAAAGCTGATCGAGATCCTAAAAGCTTACGCGATCTTAATATCGAAGTAACTTATGGCAAGTCTGAACCATCTAAGATTGTAAATACAGAATATAATTTTAATAATTTAGAAGAGACTGACTCTTATCAAGTCGCCATAAGAGAAGGGGAAAAAACTAGCCCTAGATTTAAAGCAATAAAATTTTTAACTGACTACAAAAGAAGTGGCTATAAAATATGTCCAGATGAGAGTGAAGACAATTTATTTAAAGAAGGGCTTATAAACCCAACGGCAAAGAGTTCTATTGTTTCCTCATTATTACAAAAAGGTGAGGCAAGTTTTTTTATATTAAGTGCCCCAATTAATGTTAGCTACTTGTACTTTTTTGAAAGAGTAGAGTACTTAGATTTTAAAATTATTTTGCCTTGGATTAAGCATGAGAAGGCTGATCAGTATATCAGTGAAGAGTTACAAAAAGCTGGTTTGGTTTGTAATTCATGTACAGAGGACAATATTTCATTAGCTTATTTAAAGCATACTGGTAAAGAGAAGCTTCCATTATTTTTATTAACTCGTCAGGCCGATGAATATTTGCAATTTACTTCTGAGCTTGGAAGTATCAAGATTGTTCCAGACTTTAAAAAGTGCGAAAATATAAAATAGCTTAGGTTTTCAAGCCCTTTTAGTGATGAAAAGTTTACATGAATTTCAAAGAGTTAATGCTTAACTTAATGAAATTGGTGCTGATAAATCCATCAAAATTTAATGTATTGCAGTCCTAAAGGCTAGGTAAATAGTGCCAAAGTGACTCTTGTAAATGTTACTTCTCCTCTCTGAAAAAGTAATTTTTTTATAAATACCAACTAATTTCTTCCAAAAATTAATATTGTGACACCGAAAAACTGGTACCTAGTTTGCAATCAATACCGACATCACTAACTTTTAGGAGAGTTATCATGTTAAGAAAAATAATTGCAACGTCCACATTATTACTCATTTGTTCTAGCATCAGCTTTGCTGATTTAAAAGTAAAGGATTGGAGCTATTCAAGTAATGATTTTAATAACATTTGTATAGCTGAGACTGCTAAGTCTGTAGGAAACGTTCAGTATAAGCTACAGGTAAGTATTTCTAAGGACTCCACGAAAGTATCAAGCATTGCAGTTATTGTTGAAGGTGGTGAGACTAATGATTTAAAAGTAATCTCAGGTAAAACTAATAATTCACGTAACGAACTAACAAACTTTTTAGCATTAAAAAAGGACTTAGACTCTCAAATGCTAGTAGCTCAATTATGGAAAAATGACACTTTAATTGGTGACTTAATGGCTGATTCAAGATTTGAAGTAGAGCTAATTACAGCTAATGAAAATGAAGTAATTAGTGAAATTGACTTTTCATTAAGGGGTTCATCAAAAGTATTGAAAGGTATGGCTAAAGATTGTTTGCAAATAGATAGTTTTTCACGTCCTTACGAGCTTTCTCAATTATTAACTAGCCAAGAGAATCAATATGTTAAAGCTATTACCGACAAGTACAGTGAGCAAATTAATATTCCAAATGTTGATACTGATTTAGATACTTTCTTAGATCTTAGTGAAGAATTAGTTGAGAGCGTAAAAGCTGGATACATTCAACATCAAGAATTAGTTGTTGTAGAAGCTAGCCATGCTGATAGCAGTGATTTAGTGGCTCAGTTAACTTCTGAGTTAACGCAAACCACTGCTTTACTGAGAAGTCTTAATGCTGAAAAAGGTGATAGAATCCGTTCAAACCGTTCTCTAGAAAGGGAGATGATCAGTTTAGAAAGAACCATTGAAGATGATCAAGCTGCTTTACCGGAGCTTAAGGCTACTTATAATAGAGCTTATAGGCAGTATAGTGTTGCAAAAACTAATACTGCTGAGGTTTCAAGGCATATGGATGATCTAAATCAAGACGTACAGTTTTTTGATGAAAAATTAAATGCTGCAGAAATTAAAATGAACAGATCTAACCGCCAACTTGAAGACACTAAAATAAATTTAGATAACGCTGTTTCTGAGTTAAGAAGAGCAAACAGAAACTCAAATATTAACCAATTAGAAAGAGATCTGGAAGTTAGTCAACGTGAAAGACGTAGGATTAAAAATCGACTTGAAGACTTAGGTACACTTGAGCAAAGGCTTAGAAGTAACTCGGAGCTTCAAGAAAAGCGTAATCGTTTAAGTGATGTTTCTAGTAAAAAGAATGCTTTAGAAGACGATATGAGAAATGTTAGAGCAAACATCAGAAGTTTTAAACAAAAGCAAGATCAACTGGCTTCAGCTATTAGTTCTGATAAACAGAAGTTAAGTGGTTTAGATTCAGAAATATCGAGGTTAAAACAGAAAAAAACTGTAAATGAGACAGTGATAAAGGGAGCTGATGCCTCTAGAAAAGCTAATCATGCAAAAATGAAAGAAGTGCTAAGACAGTACCGTGCTGAGTGTAGTGGTGGACATACAGATGCTAATAAAGCTAGATGTGAAGGTCTATTAGCAAAAAAGCATTCTTATGATGAGATAATTAATGGAGCCAGTAAAAATGCTAATAACCTTAGAAAGCAGAATAACGAAATTGATGCTAAAATTGCATCTAATAGACAGTTAAAATCAAGTTTGCCGCAAGTAATTGCTGATAAGCAAGCTAAGATTAATAATCTTAACTCACAAATTAGTGAACTTAAGGCTGGTCAACAAGAGTCTAAACGTAAGATGGATAGACTAGCTCAAAGAGAGCAGACGTTAACTGCCGATGTTCGTAGTATAAAAAGAAGAGTTAAAGCTGACTACAATAGTGAAAGAGATAACTTACAATGGAGATTAGGTGAGGCTAGAGATGAAGTAAGGTCAATTAAAAATCAAATTGATACTATTTCAAGTCAATTAAATAGGTTGGAAGCTAGAGTTTCAAATTTAAGATCAGATAAAATAGAACTAGAGGATGTTATATCTGATTTAAGCTCTGAGATTGCTAACTTAAGTGATGACTTAGCAGCTGCAGAACGTAAAAGAGGAATCTTTGCAAACAGTAGTGAGTACAAAAACGCTGAGAGAGACCTTGAAAGAGCAAGAAGAAACTTAGCTGATGCAGAGCAACCTTACAAAACTGTTAACACAAGATTAACTACTAATGAAAGTCGTGTAAAAGACGTTATTGCTAATATCAACTTTAACGAAGATAGAATTGCAAGTATCCCTTCAGAAATAGAAGATAACGAAGTTAAGTTAAGTGACATTGAGGCTGAGCTACCAACAGCAAAGTCTGAGAACGCTAAGCTTGAGGAAGAATTATTGAAAATTGAAGAAGTGGTTACTAAGTCATTAGAAATAATCTATGTAAATGAAACTACTCTAATAGATTTAATATAAGTAAAATTTAATTATTAGTTCTAAAAGCTCTGTGCAAATGCATAGAGCTTTTTTTTATCAGTTTAATCTTCGTCTGTATCAAACTCTTCTTCAAGCTGACGTAGGTCTTCCACATTATCAACTTCAATTTTATACAGCCAGCCATCATGATAGTTATCGTCTTTAATAAGGCTAGGGTTGTCTGTTGTAGCCGTGTTGATTTCAATAATATTTCCATCGATTGGAGAGTAGAGATTAATAGACCCCTGATCAGTAACAATCTCACCACACACTTCATTTGGGACTACGATTGAGCCCTCTTCTGGAAGCTCAATAGTAAAGGCGTCATCAAGTTCGTCTAAGCCAGTTTCATTGATGCCTATGGTGATAACATCATCGTTTATTTGTAACCAAAGGTAATCCATGTATGTGATTAAATCGTCCATTTTAGCTCCTGTAGTGAAAAGTAACCTATAATAAATTAATTTAGGATTCAAATTAGTATTTAAAATTGTCTCATTTTGAGCTGTTGATTATGTTTGCACTGTTGAATCATTAAACAACAACTCACCTGTAAGTATCTGAAATTATTAAACTCTTAATGTGGGCTAGTTGGTACGTGGCTAGCATACTAATAGTGTAGATATCAGGAGAGAAATTATGAAATATTATATCTTACTTTTTGGTCTTCCAGTTTTATTTGCATTTAATAATTGCTCTGAAGCTGAGTTTACTCAAGAGCTGCCAAGTGTTTACGATAAAAATGCTAATGGTTTTGAAATTCCTGAAGAAGAACTTGAAGACATTCCACATATTAATGACGACCATAATAATGGTACGGGAACAGGTGCTGGTGGAACGGGAAATGAACCCGGAACTGTGACAAACGAGTGTAGTATTAGTTCAGTGTGCTTAGTGATTAGAGATAATTTTGAAAGAGATAATATTATCGGAAGTGACTTTGCTTGGATTAAATTTTTAGATGATCTTGGTAGAAATTTAAGTGGATTAGATGTTTCAGTAAGTGATCATGCTCCTGCCAGCTATGGAGATAATGCTGTATACTTTACTGGTAGAACTGGTGGGTCAGTTCACTCCTTGTACTTAATTTCTAAATCTTTTGATTTAACAGGCTTTAGCAAGCTTACAATTGAGTTTGATTATTTGATGGCCTCTTTTGAATCTTATAATTATGGTGGCAGATCAGGTAAAGAACACTTAAAAGTGGACATTTGCACATTAGGTGCTTCGGCTTGTGGTGTGGGTGGTTCAAAGTCAGTGGCTGCGAGTCGTTTGAACGATAAGAAGCGCTGGAATAATGTTTTTTCTAAAGTTGCTTATTCGCCGATTAATCAACATTACAACGGAAAAAACCATTCTCAGTCTAGCTACTCTAGAGTGCGAGCGAACACTATTTCAATAGATCTTAATCAGAGCAATATTAATAAAAAGCAGTTTATGATGCGCTGGAATGTATTACTGGATGAGGGGTTAAAATCCAAAGATCCTGATGCAGGAATTATAGATAACATAGTTGTAAGGGCTTACAGGTAGCTTTTAGTTACTAAGTAATGCTTAGGTTAGTTTGACGAAAATAAAAAAAGCCCAATAATAATATTGGGCTTTTTTAGTTAAGGAAGTAATTTTACTTATAAGTCGTAATACAAATAGAACTCATAAGGAGTTGGTCTTTGTTGTAAAGGTATAACTTCATTTTCGTATTTATAAGTAATCCAAGACTCAATCATATCTTCAGTAAATACATCACCTTTAAGTAAATGTGCATGGCTAGTTCTTAAGTTATTTAAAGCTTCTTCTAAACCACCAGGAACTGAAGGAATGCCTGCTGCTTCTTGAGGAGATAGTCCATAAATATCTTTTTCTAAAGGTTCGCCAGGGTTAGTTTTATTTTGAATTCCATCTAGGCCAGCCATTAATAAGGCGGCAAAGTTTAAGTAAATATTTGCACTTGGGTCTGGAGTTCTAAATTCGATTCGCTTTGCCTTCGGGTTAGGCCCAGAGTTAGGAATACGTATGGCTGCAGAGCGGTTTCTATAACTATAGGCTAATTTAATCGGAGCCTCAAAGCCTGGAACTAATCGTTTGTAAGAGTTAGTAGTTGGATTTGTGAATGCACAGTTAGCTGGAGCATGTTTTAATACTCCGCCAATATAGTTAAGTGCCATTTCAGAAAGGCCTGCATACTTATCGCCAGCAAATAAAGGTTTGCCGTCTTTCCATAAAGACATATGGGTGTGCATGCCTGAACCATTATCACCAAATATTGGTTTAGGCATAAAAGTAGCGGTCTTGCTATGTCTAAAAGCCACGTTTTTAACGATATACTTAAACCACATAAGCTCATCGGCCATAGTTACTAAAGAGTTAAAGCGAATTCCAATTTCACATTGGCCGGCTGTACTTACTTCATGATGTTGTCTCTCAACAGTTATGCCTACTTTTTCAAGCTCTAAACACATTTCAGTTCTGATGTCGTGTAAACTATCAGCAGGAAGAGTAGGGAAGTAACCTTCTTTATGCCTTGGTTTATAGCCAAGGTTGTTTCCACCTTCGTTGCGCCCAGAGTTCCAAGTGGCCTCATCGGAGTCTACTTGATAAAAACCACCAGAAGCTGTTTGGTCATAACGAACATCATCAAAAACAAAAAATTCAGCCTCAGGTCCGAAGTAAGCAGTGTCTGCAATTCCAGTAGACTTTAAATAGTTGATTGCTTTTTTTGCAATTTGTCTTGGGTCTCTTAAGTATGGCGCTAATGTATCTGGCTGTGCAATATCACAAATCATACTAAGAGTTGGGACCTCCATGAAAGGGTCAATTTTGGCAGTAGTAGGGTCAGGGATTACTAACATGTCTGATTCACTAATGCCTTTCCAGCCTCTAATTGATGATCCATCAAAGCCTAAGCCTTCTTCAAAAGTCTCTTCTGAAAGCTGGTGTAGCGGAATAGCAAAATGTTGCCACATACCTGGTAGGTCAATAAACTTTAAATCAACCATTTTTACATTCTTTTCTTTTGCAAACTTAATGACTTCACTTGGGGTCATATTTTAATCCTCATCGGGCTTGGGGTTTAAATTTATAAAGCACTTTCATTGGTTTCGCCAGTCCGTATCCTGATAGCAGAGTCTATTTGAGATACAAAAATTTTTCCATCACCGATGTTACCAGTATGGGCAGCATTTTTAATGGCTTCAGTTGTTTGTTTAACAAGAGCTGTGGGAATAACAATTTCAATTTTAGTTTTTGGTAAAAAATCTACAACATACTCAGCACCTTTGTAGATCTCAGTACGTCCCTTTTGGCGGCCATAACCCTTTACTTCAGTGACAGTAACACCTTCTACACCAACTTCTGAAAGTGCTTCTACGACATCGTCGAGTTTAAATGGTTTTATGATGGCTTCTATTTTTTTCATGAGATTATGGTAATAAATTATCAGAGAAGGATTTTATTAGGAAGGACAAAAGACATGGATGCCGCATATTTCAATTTTTTTAGAGATTTATTTTACAAAGTATAAGGGAATTGTTATTTTCAGGGTCTGCCTCTAAGCCCAAGCCTGAAACTAAAAGTCGGTAAAAAATCATGAAGCCTTATTATAATATAGTTCTATTAGAGCCTGAGATACCACAAAATACTGGTAATATTGGTCGTATTTGTGTTGGGTTCAATTGTCACTTGCACTTAATTGGACCCTTTGGCTTCGAGTTGTCTGATAAAAATGTTAAAAGAGCCGGCTTAGACTATTGGCAGCATCTAACAATTACTGAGTATGATTCATGGGATCACTTTCTACCCAGTATCTCAAGCCAAATGGAGAATGTTTACTTAATGACCACTAAGACTAAAACCTCTTTATACTCAAAAACATTTAAAGAGGGCGATTGGTTTATTTTTGGTAAAGAAACAAAGGGTATTAGTATGGACATACTAAATGCCTATCCAGAGCAAAACTTAACTATTCCATTCCCTGGTAAGGTTAGAAGCTTTAATTTAGCCAACTCAGTATCAATAGTGGCCTCAGAAGCTGTAAGACAGCTTAGGGGTTAATACTCAAGCTAGTAAGATATCAGATCTAATGTATAAGCTTAGGAATGAACTTTAACTGGTACTGCGCCATCCAATTGGGATGGACGCATTACAAGTTAAAAGCTTTTGTTTATCGTCCTAACATAGACTTCGTCTATTCGGACTAATGTAATAATGACATGGTTTCTAAGTTTTTTGACAGCCGTAGATTGTCCCTAAGCCTAAACAAAATTAGTGAAAATCACATAAGTATATAAAATAACTTATTTTTCCATCTTGGCATTCTTGATGCATTTGTGTCAGTCGTACGCTTATTCATAATGTTAATAAAATAATAAAGGAGAATTTTTATGAAAAATTTAAGTATAGTAATAGTAAGTGCATTAGCTTTAGTTTTAACAGCTTGTGGTGGAGATGATGGTTCTGAAAGTGGAAACGCTGGAGCAGTTAACTTACGTAGTAAGACTGAATGTTTAAAGCTTTTTACTTATAACCCAGGTTACTCTAGGGCTCAAAATACTAACGACTACGGTAGTGTTCATGGTCACGATATGTATTACACTAACACTGAAGATCGTGGTGAAATGTATATTAAAACCTCTGAAGGTAACGTTGATACTTACGAAAGTGAAAGTGGAGATTCAAACTATGAGTGCGTGAGAGATGTTCAGCCAACTTACACTCCAACTGCTCAGCCTGCTCCGGTAAAGACTTATCCAGCTGCACAACCAGCACCAGTAAAGACTTACCCAGCTACTCAACCAGCTCCGGTAAAGACTTATCCAGCTACTCAACCAGCACCAGTAAAGACTTACCCAGCTACTCAACCAGCACCAGTAAAGACTTACCCAGCTACTCAACCAGCTCCAGTAAAGAAGTACTAATTAAAATTTAACTCCGAGTTAGTTTCAAATTTTGAACAATTAACTCTGGTTAGGGTCCTAAGAGAAATCTTAGGGCTTTTTTTTATTGCGCTGTCCTGATTTTACAATGCAATAGTAGTAGTTGTTCTACTTAATGAGCATAGCGCCTGAGTCCTAAATACTAAGCAATTTAGTCCACAGGACTTGCTTTTGATTTATTTATGCTCATTGTTAATATCTAAGGCTAGCCCTGAATTACCAGATGCCGGACTTAGTGTCTTACTTAATTAATATTTTCATATCTGTCCGTAGCTTTTCATCACTCATTGGACACTCAACTCCTAGAATTGGCTTCTGGCCAGTCCTTCGTCGATGACTGCCCAATGAGCAATAAAAATCCACCGGCCAAAAATGAAAATTTTAATTAGATAAGACACAATCCATTGAACCCCTATAACTTTGAGAGTATGCTAATTAGATTATGAAATTTTTTAAAAAAGTATTTGGAACGAAACATGAGCGCGATTTAAAGCTAATGCGCCCACTTATTCAACAAATTAATCAGATGGAATCTAAAATTAAGCCTCTGTCCGATGCCGACCTTCAAGCTAAAACAGCTTACTTCAGAGAGAAGTTATCTCAGGGGGCAACTCTAGATGACATTCTCGTAGAAGCATTTGCTGTTTGTAGAGAGGCCGCTTGGCGTCAGCTTAATATGCGTCACTATGATGTGCAGTTAATTGGTGGACTGTGTTTGCATTCAGGCAAAATTGCTGAGATGCGCACAGGTGAAGGTAAAACCTTAGTGGCCACATTGCCATCTTACTTAAATGGTTTATCTGGTAAAGGTGTTCATGTTGTTACTGTGAATGATTACCTTGCCACTCGAGATTGTGAGTGGATGGGGCAGGTGTATCGCTGGTTAGGTTTAACTACAGGCACAATTCATCATGGTCTCAATGATCAAGAGAGAAAGAAAAACTACGCTGCCGATATTACCTACGCAACTAATAATGAATTAGGCTTTGATTATTTACGTGATAATATGAAGTTCGATATCAACGATTATGTACAGCGTCCGCTAAACTATGCATTGATAGATGAGTGTGACTCAATTTTAATTGATGAAGCAAGAACACCATTAATTATTTCGGGTCCATCTGATGACTCTACAGAGAAGTACTATGAGATTAACAAAATAATTCCTCATTTAAAAAATGAAGTTCATTTTACAATGGAAGAAAAATCGAAAACAGTTTCTTTAACTGAAGAGGGTAACCACAAGTGTGAGGAGCTGTTAAAAATAGGTAACCTTTATGATCCTGAGCATATTCAAACCGCTCATTTGATTTATCAAGGTTTAAAGGCTCACTATTTATTTCATATTGATAAAGACTATATGGTTAAAAATGGCGAGATCATGATCGTTGATGAGTTCACTGGTCGTTTAATGGAAGGTCGTAGATGGAGTGAAGGCTTGCATCAGGCAATGGAAGCTAAAGAAGGCCTGAGTATTAAAGGTGAAAACCAAACATTGGCTTCAATTACTTTTCAAAACTACTTTAGAATGTATAACAAACTCTCTGGTATGACTGGGACAGCAGAAACCGAGTCCGTTGAGTTTTCTAAAATTTATGATCTTTCTGTTTTGGTTATTCCTACGAATAAACCCATTCAAAGAATTGACCGTGAAGATGTAATTTATAAAACTGAAAATGCAAAGTATAAAGCCATTGCCAAAGATATACAGGCTAGATCTGAAAAGGGTCAACCTGTCCTTGTGGGTACAGTGAGTATTGAGCGTTCAGAGCGAATTAGTAATTTGTTAAAAAAAGAAGGTATTGTTCATAATGTTTTAAATGCCAAACATCATGAAAACGAGGCTGAGTATGTTGCTCAGGCGGGTGCCAAAGGTAGAATTACAATTGCTACCAATATGGCTGGTCGTGGAACAGATATTGTTTTAGGTGGTAACCCAGAGTTTTTAGCAAATAAAGAAATTCAAGATGAGTGGGATGATGAAAAAAAAGCAGCATGCTTAAAAAAATATGAAGATGAATGTGCTAAGGCCAAAGAAGAAGTTTTAGCCGCTGGTGGTTTATGTATTATTGGTACTGAACGCCATGAATCTCGTCGTATTGATAACCAGTTACGTGGTCGTGCTGGTCGTCAGGGTGATCCAGGGGAGTCTTCCTTTTATTTATCTCTTGAAGATGATTTAATGCGTATTTTCAATGGTGAGCGTTTACAAAAAATTATGACAACCCTCAATGTGCCCGAAGATGAGCCCATCACTGCTAAAATGGTGAGTCGTTCCATTGAGGGTGCTCAAAGGAAGGTTGAAGGGCATCACTTTGATATTCGTAAACATTTACTTGAGTACGATGATGTGATGAACCAACAAAGAAATAACATTTACTCTATGAGACGATTAGCTTTAGAAGATGGAAATTTAGATCGTCAAATTTTAGACTTTTTAGGTGATACT
Source organism: uncultured Bdellovibrionales bacterium (assembly GCA_938001965.1). Lineage (GTDB taxonomy): Bacteria > Bdellovibrionota > Bdellovibrionia > Bdellovibrionales > UBA1609 > JAHDIR01. The sequence continues at coordinate 11,293 of CALLBC010000263.1, forward strand.
ACTTCAGATGTTCTTGATACTTTTGCCAATCCAAATGCAAAGTCTGATACTTGGAACATACCGGGCTTAAACACAGCAGTTTCTGCCCAATTTGGTATTCGTCTTGATGAAGAAAAGGCAAAAGCGATGGATGGCGATGGATTAACTGAATACGTTAGTAATGCAGTTAAGTTAGCCTTTGATACGCAAAAAGAAAGTTTAGGTGAGTATTTTGATCAAGTTCAAAAAATGGTTTTATTGCAAACAATTGATACTCGTTGGAAAGAGCATTTAGCTTTAGTGGATCAGTTAAAAGAGGGTATTAATTTACGTGCTTATGCGCAAAAAGATCCTCTAATTGAATATAAAAAAGAAGCTTTTAAAGCTTATGATCGCTTAAATGAAATTATAAAAGCGGAAACAATTGAAAAGCTTTTAAAAATTCAGCTTGTTGAAAAAGATCAGAATTTATCTGAAAGTATGTTAGGTGATCAAAGTCTTGATAATTTAGATTATGAAGGCGGAGATGAGCCAGCTCAATTTGCGGGTCAATTACCACAACCGCAAGGTGGTGGGCAAATGCAAACGAACCGTGGACCAGGTAGTGAGGACGGACCAACACTAAACCGCGCCGAAAGACGCCGAAGAGAAAAACTAGCCAAAAAAAGAAGGCGTTAGCCCGTATGCACGAAGTGCATGTAAGGGCGATATACAAAAAATCTAGTATTTTTAGCGCTTCGTCCCCAATGGACGATGCGATAGAAATGCTAGTCATTGTAGTATCAAGTTCAGCACTTAACTTGGTTGGTTAGCCCGTATGCACGAAGTGCATGTAAGGGCGATATACAAAAAATCTAGTATTTTTAGCGCTTCGTCTCCAATGGACGATGCGATAGAAATGCTAGTCATTGTAGTATCAAGTTGAGCACTAAGCTCCTTTTTGGCAATTATTGCCTAGAGCTTAATATTAATTTAGTCGAGGTTAGTCACTAATAGCTTAGAAAATACATTCAATACTATATAATAAATGCATGTCTGTATGCCCAAAATGTAACACAAATATTGATGAAGACTTTGGTCTTGTTGATTGCACTGGTTGTGGTGTTGCTGTTCTCATTGGGATTGATGGCGATGTAAAGGTGGCATCTGAAAATAATGAAGCGCCACCTGCGATACCAAGTGAAATCACTTCACCCACTCAAGAAGTTTACGGCGACACTGGTTTTGCAGGCAATGTTGCAGAGTTAAATGATGAAGCTACCAGTTTTAGTTTTAATACTGAGGAGAATAGTTTAGATGGAGTCACTGATGATCAGTTTGGTTTTTCTGAAGAGGTTAATGGTACTTCAGTTAATGAATATGCTGTTGGTGAGTTTGAATCTTTCGAGGCTGAGCAGTCTGAAGAGCTTGCAACAAACTCACAGGCAATAATTGATGAGTTTACTTCATTTGGAGAAGCTCTGCCAGAAGATGATCAATTGCCTCAGGAGCAATTAACTTCATCTATTGAGCAATTTGAAAGTACAAATGTTTATGAAGAGGTTGTTGAAGAGTTAAACGATGAAAAAACAAATTTTTTAGCTGAAAGTGAAATTGCCAAGGCCAAAAAGCCAGAGCCACAAACAAGCTTGGTCAATTTATCAGATTATGCAAACTCAAAAAAGTCATCACTAAAAGATGGTTATCTAAAATATAAGCTCTATATCGGTGGAATTGATACTAATGAAATTAAGGCACAGGTGTTTGAGGAACTTGCAGACAAAAAGTTATTATTAGATCTTAGTGAATTAAATAAAAAAATTGTTGATGGTAATTTATGTATTGAGCCAATTTCAGCGGTGAAGGCATCTATATTAGTTAACCGTTTAAAAAGTATTTCTGTAACAATAGCATGGGACCAATATGATATTCGAAAAGCTTAAATTTTATATTTTATTGTTAGCCTTTATTAGTGTTAGTGTAATTGCTGGTGATAAAAATCAATTTGAAAAAGAAATTGAAGAAATTAAAGCCACTCAGGCACTAATAAGATATGAAAAAAATGGAATAAAAAATTTAATCAAGCAGGTAAGAGAATTGGATGAAAAATCACCACAAAAAGTGAGCTTAAAAAAGCTATTAAAACAAAAGCATAAAGAGTTAAATATTAAAATTGAAGAATTAAATGAGTTAATCAAAGCCACAAGCTATAATGCTGAAGAGATTTCAAAAAATACTGTTAAAAAGGTTCAATCGCTTGATGAAATTGAAGATGAAATGGGTATTGATAGGATCATTACTTCAGTAAAGAAAAATGTGGATAAAACATATAAAGACTTTGTGAGTAATCCAGAAAATGAAGCTTGGCAAAAAAAGAAAAAAGATCACTTTAGAATTGAAGAGCAAAAACAGAAAATTATCTTAGTAGAGTAAGAGCTGAATTAAAATTATTCGTATTAATATTATTACTCATTAATTATTACTTGGTGCACAAAATTGAGTTAAAAACATTTTTTAGTAAATATTAATTTAAAATCTTTTTTACTAATCTATGACTTCTAAGCAATTCACACTGTTCAAAAGTGAGTTCATTATTTAGTAATGAAGGCTTGCCAGACATTAAGTTAGGTATATTTTCACCCTTATCTTTTATGTGCCCACTATTTAGTAAAATGTGTCCAATTTCATGAGCTAAAACTTGATAGTTTGGGTCAAATGCTGGAATAGCATCAGGGCTTCTGGGTTGAAGCCAAATTGTATTTTCAGCAGGAGTATTTATGGAAGTATAATCAGCAGCTGCAAAGGCCTCAGGGCCAATTATAAACCTCTTGATGTAAAAGATTCTGATGCCCGGTAAATACGGAATAGTGTTTGTAATATGATGGTGTCCATCTGGCTCTGGGTCAAAGCAAGCGCGATGCCTACGTATAATAGCGGTTTTATTTGGGGCCTCAACGTTTATTAAATGGGCTTTATTAAGACGAAGGCCACATTGATTTAAAACTTTTGCGGCACTATCAACTTGCTTGATAACTTCAAGATTTTTCCAACTGGTATTTTTAAATACAACAACTGAAATGACTGGCAACTCATGCGTAAAATTTAAATTTTTATTTTTAATATTGAATGTAAGGTGCTCTGGCTTTGAAAAGAATTGATCTTCCCAATTTTTTTTATTGAATTCAAAAGCTTTATAAGGAATTCGATTAACTTTAGGTCTCGGGTGTTTGCATTCATATGGTTTTGAATGTGTAAGATTGGTAATAAAAAAAATTGTTAAAATTAATATTAGTTTCAAGTAGAGTCCCATTGTAATTAGTATAACATTATTTAATGTTTTAAGACACTAGATAGTGAATTTAATGTTAATTATAAAGAGTTATAGATATTTATTAATGAGAGAGTTTTGGTCAAGAAAACTAAGTAATATTAAATACTTGAAGGTATAAGAAATTAAGAGCGCAATGATTTTACTTTAGAGGCGCTAATATTTACTTAGTAACAATTTACGGCATAGTTGTAGAATTAATTACATGGAAAATCTATGTATTGGGGTGAGGTTTAAGGCCAAGTCAAAATAATCCTTGAGCCGCTAACCATATAAACTGGCACTATCATTGCTTAGTAAAGATTGTATTTATTAATATTTTGCCCGCGGAACGTAATTTATGAAATCTATTTTTTTTGTAGCAGTGTTTATACTTTTAACCATTACAGTGTCACAGCCTGAAAAAGTTGAGGTTAAATATGTACCATTATCAGTTTCTGTTCCTCATAGCTTCATGCAAAACGATTTAAGCAAAGACTTATCAATTAACTTTGTTCCTAAGGCAGATACGAATTCATATAAAATTATTTTAAATCAACAAATAAGTAAACTAGTTAATAGTTCAAATATTGTGTTCCCTTTTTCTGATTGTAAGTTAAAGCAAAGGCCAAATATTAGTATGGATTGTAAATTATCTAAAGTGAGTGATAGCTCAGGGTTGATTTCATTATCAGTAAAACCAATGCTTACTCTAGGGCAAGAAAAGGTGGATTTTTATATTATTGAATTAAGTAAATTATCTGCCAGTGGTGAAAGTATGGATTACCAATTTTTTACAAAATCTAGGTATGTGATTTCTGGCCGTGATACACTAGATTTTAAAGTAACAAAAAATTAATCGTCTAGATTTTTAAAATTACCATCTTTACTTTTGCGCTCTTCTTTAACTTTTCGGCTATAATCTTTATAACTCTGTGAATCGGCCTCATTAGGGTCATAGTTGCTAACTTTAATAACCTGCCCACCTTTAAAAGAAACCATAACCTGTCTTTCGCGGTCATCATTACTGTAATATCTGTAAATCCATTGATCGACGCTATTATGTCTGCTTGTTCTTGATGGATCACCAACCACATCTAAAACCATAGCCTTATTCATGCCAATGGTGATGCGCTCGATGTTTTCTTCTGTTGTACTTGCACATGAAGTTAGTAAGCTAGTTATTAATATTAGGATAGATGAGGTAATTATTGAATTTATGCTCATATTTTAAGCTCTTTTGGTTAGAGTTTATTAATAAATTTATACTTTAAATATAACTGCGCATAATAGTTTGGTCTATAGGTAGTGCTGATTTTCTAGACGCATAATTAGTTAGATTTATTATGGATTAGCCATAAAAGCTTAAAAATTAAGCAGCCCATTAGCTTCATGGCTTCATAAGATAATAGCCTCAGGGCCAAAGCCCTTTAGTGGCTGGTTTTTAAGCTTAATAGTGAAGTTAAATACTGAGGTAAAAGATGCCCTACGCAACATATTATTTACTCTTTCAATGACTGTCTTTCTTGCCTTGGGCACAGCTTTGAACTACAAGTTGAGTGAATAATTACATTTTTTAAATCAAGAAGTTAACTTGAGTAAATATATGTTTTGACTTATATTTTTAGAGTTAAAAAAATAATAATAATTTTAAAAGCGAAGGCTTTTTATTATTTTTAATGGGGAGAGGTTGGCTCATGTCAGATCAGGATTCTGGATACAGTTACGGCGATTATAATAAATCTGGTTTTTTTATATTTGTTTTTTCATTTGCGTTTTCAATTTTGTTTTTCGTTTATCTTGGTTACTTCCATGAAGGCGTTGACCTTAAAGAGATAAACGAGCAAGCGACTGCACTTAAAGCACAGGCTGCTGCCGAAGATGCTAAGGTTGTTGATGTTAGTGGTGTTGAAAACCCTTGGGTAACCAGTGAGGATATGATTGCTCACGGCAAAAAGGTTTACTCAGCTCAGTGTGCTGTTTGTCATGGTAACAGTGGTTTAGGTAATGGCCCTGCAGGTAAAAGTTTAAATCCACCTCCAAGAAACTTAGTTGAAGGCGGCTGGGTTAAAGGTGGAACTAGTAAAGAGTTATTCCTAACTTTAACTAATGGTTTAGCTGGAACTTCAATGGCTGCTTTTGGTCACTTGAGCAAAACTGATCGTTGGGGTCTTGTTCATTATGTTCGCTCTATCACAAAAGATAAACCTGAAGATGATGCCGCTGCATTAGAAGCCTTTGCTAAGGAACAGTAGATTTATTCATGTTAGCTCACTTATTTTTTAATTTAATACTATCAGCGACACTTGGGTTTTCATACACCCCAAGTGATAAGCATAAACTTGCTAGTGAAAAAACACCACAGCTTGAAAACGTAGGTATTACTGAAAAATTAGGTGATAGTTTAGATTTAACAGTACCAGTGGTTTTTGATGATGGTATGACTGCACCTCTTGCAAAAGCTTTTGAGGGTGATTTACCAGTTGTATTTTCAATGATCTATTACAGCTGTCCCAGTTTGTGTAATCACCAGTTAAACGGCATGATCACAGCATTTAAACAGATCGGCTTAGTGGCGGGTAAAGACTTTAAGGTTGTTATGTTGAGTATGGACCATCGCGAGAGTAGCGATGTGGCTTCCCTTAAAAAAGATAACTATATAGAAGAGTATGGCAAAAAAGGTGTTGAAAAAGGTTGGTACTTTTTAACCGCTTCAGAAAAAAATATAAAACGAGTAAGTGATCCTGTAGGTTTTAAGTTTAAATGGGATGATAGCCAAAAAGAATACGCTCATGCAGCAGCCGCAATTATGCTTACTAGTGAAGGTAAAATCTCTAGATATATGCATGGGGTTGGTTTTGAACCAAGCACTTTAAAAATGTCAATCGTTGAAGCTGGTCAAGGTAAAGTTGGTACAGTTTTAGATCAACTTGTTTCCTACTGTTTTAAATTTAATCCGAAATTAAATAAATATACTATCCAAGCATATAATACGATGCAAATTGGTGGTGTTATAACTGTTGTTTTATTGTTGATATTTTTAGGTCCCATTTGGTTTAGAGAGATCAAAAAAGGTTAATGAGTGAGAAGGAGAATATAAAATGTTTTGGGTAAATAAGGCGCACGCTGGCAATACATTTATGCCGCCACAGGCCTCAAACTTTGCAGAATCAGTGGATACTCTTTATGGGTTTCTTTATTATTCAAGTTTGATTTCTTGTATTTTAGTTATTGGCGGGTTGGTATACTTTGCTTTTAAATACAAAAGAAAAACAGCTTCAGATAAAACAGCATACATTCCTCATAATGCTCTTTTAGAGTTTTTATGGAGTTTTATTCCGTTTGTAATTTTCTTAGTTGTATTCGCCTGGGGCTGGAAAATCTTTTACGATATGAGATCTGCTCCTAAAGATGCTCTTGAAATCCATGTTGTCGGTCAAAAGTGGAACTGGGACTTTGTATACAAAAGTGGTCGTAAAACTAGTAGTGAGTTTACTATTCCCATAAATACTCCAATAAAACTAATAATGGGTTCAAGAGATGTTTTACATAGTTTCTTTGTGCCATCATTTCGTGTAAAGCAAGATGTTATTCCTGGTCGCTACACGTCTCTCTGGTTTACAGCTACTAAAGAGGGTAACTTCAATGTATTTTGTACAGAGTACTGCGGAACTGGTCACTCAACTATGCTTGCAAAGGTAAAAGTAGTTTCCAAAGCTGCTTATGAGAGTTGGTTAGAAAACAACCCATACAAAGGTTTAACTTTATCAGAAGTTGGTCAAAAAGTTTATGCTGGCCGATGTATAGCCTGTCACAATGTTACTAACGTTAAAAAAATTGGTCCCGGTTTTGCTGGATTATGGGGTTCTGAAAGAAAACTTACTGATGGCTCAACTGTAGTTGCAGATGAAGCTTACATCAGGGAATCTATTTTAAACCCTAATGCTAAAAAATCGGTTGGTTATGAAGAGGCAGTAATGACATCTTTTCAAGGGCAAGTCTCTGAAGAAGAACTTACTGGTGTAATTGAATATTTAAAGACTTTAAAATAATAGGAGCTAAAGACAATGTCTAGTGCTGCAGATAAATCAAAAAATTACTTAAATCACGAAAAAGGCCTATGGTCTTGGTTAACAACATTAGATCATAAACGTATCGGTATTATGTATATGATCACAGTAATGCTTTTCTTTTTAATTGGTGGAATATTTGCACTACTTATTAGGTTTGAGCTGTTTAGTACTGGTGGTCAAATCGTAGATGCTGACGGTTATAATAGGATGATGACTTTTCATGGGGCCATAATGGTTTTTATGGTAATCATTCCAGGGATTCCAGCCTTTCTAGGGAACTTCTTTTTACCTCTTCATTTAGGAGCTAAGGATGTGGCTTTTCCTAAAGTAAACTTAATGAGTTGGTACTGTTTAATCATTGGTGCTGCCATTTCATTTTTCTCATTATTTGCTGAGAAGGTTGCAACCGGTTGGACTTTTTATACCCCTTACAGTATCAGCGAAACTAGTAACGGAGCAATTTTGTTAGTGCTCGGTGCTTTTGTTATGGGTTTCTCATCCATTTTAACGGGTTTAAACTTCGTAGCAACTACACATAGGTTAAGAGCGCCAGGTATGGGTTTTTTCCAAATGCCATTATTTGTTTGGGGGCTTTACTCAACAGCCATTTTACAAATTATTGCAACTCCTGTTTTAGCTATTACACTGTTGCTTTTAGCAGCTGAGAAGACTATGGGGATTGGCTTCTTTGATCCAAAATTAGGTGGTGACCCAGTATTATTTCAGCATTTCTTTTGGTTCTATTCCCATCCAGCAGTTTATATTATGATCTTACCTGCCATGGGTATTATTAGTGAGTTAATCACAGCCTTCTCAAGAAAAGTAATTTTTGGTTACAAAGCCATCGCATTTTCCAGTGTTGGTATTGCCGCTGTAAGTTTCTTTGTTTGGGGTCACCATATGTTTGTGAGTGGTCAGTCTCAAGTGGCTGGAGTTATCTTTTCATTCTTAACAATGCTAGTGGGTGTTCCAACTGCTATTAAAACCTTTAACTGGGTGGCTACAATGTATAAAGGGTCCATTCAGTTTCAATCTCCTATGTTATACGCAATGGGTTTCTTGTTTCTATTTACTATTGGTGGTGTAACCGGTGTTATGCTAGCTGTGATGGCTGTGGATGTTCACTTCCATGATACCTACTTTGTTGTAGCTCATTTCCATTACGTAATGGTGGGTGGAACATTAATGGCAATTATGGGCGGTATTTATTACTGGTTCCCTAAAATGTTCGGTAAAATGTATAATGAGTTTATGGCTCAATTGAGTTTCTTATTTATTTTTGTTGGTTTTAACGTAACATTCTTTCCGCAGTTTATTTTAGGTGCTCAAGGAATGCCGCGAAGGTACTTTGATTACCTACCAGCCTTTGAGCCACTAAACAGGGTGTCTACTGTGGGCTCATGGTTAATTGCAATTGGTTTTTTAATTGGTCTATACGTAATTATAAACGGCCTATTAAAAGGTAAAAAAGCCCCAGATAATCCTTGGGGAGCTAAAACATTAGAGTGGCAAACATCGTCGCCACCACCACATACAAACTTTCACGAACAACCTGTAGTAACTGGAGGCCCTTATGAGTTCCGTTAATAAACCAAGATCAGAAGGTGGGCATGCTTTTCACTTCGATGGTCCTGAGCATGAGTTTGAAACCACTAAATTCGGTATATGGTTATTTTTATGTACTGAGGTTTTAATGTTTGGTGGCCTATTTGTGGCTTACTTCTTATTTGCTCATAAGTTTCCAGAAACTTTTATTGAAGGGGCTACATACCTTGATTGGAAGTTTGGTGCTGTTAATACAGCTGTGCTACTAGTGAGCTCATTCACCATGGTATTATCTATATATTATGCGCAAAATAATAAAACTAAACAATGTGTGAATATGTTATTTATAACATTGGCATGTGGATTTATATTCATGTTTATTAAGTACCTTGAGTACACTCACAAAATTGATTTAGGCTTATTGCCAGGTGATATGTTTTCATTCACAGGAGAAATGGGGAGTACAAATTTAGGTTTATACTTTTCAACTTACTATATGATGACTGGCTTACACGGATCTCACGTACTTGTGGGTATGGGTTTAATTGTGTGGTGTATAGTTCGCGCTCGACGTGGTGAGTACAATAGTAAGTACTTTACTACTTTAGAATGTGTTGGATTATTCTGGCATTTAGTTGATTTAATTTGGATTTACTTATTCCCATTACTTTATTTAGTTGATTAAGGAGGAACATTAATATGTCAGGACATCATATAATTCCATTTAGTGTTTACAGAAATGTTTTAATAGCTCTGCTTATTTTAACTGTTTTAACAGTGGCTGTAGCAAAACCTGTTTCAGGTTTTGATGCTGGTGTTTTTAACTTTTTAATTGCCATGGGGATTGCTTCAGTAAAGGCGGGTCTTGTATTGGCTTATTTTATGCAACTTAAATATGATAATAAATTATATTTAGCAGTTATTGTATCTACAGTACTTTTCTTGGGGCTATTGTTCAGTGTTGCAATGATTGATTGGGCAACTAGAGTTCCAGAAATCAGTACACTGTAGGAGAGTTCTAATAAAAATAGTTACGGTAGTACTATCAATTTTAGTTTTGTCCTCTTCAGTTTATGCCAGTGAAGTGTTTGGTAACTGGCAAGGTGAGGGTATTGCTGTTCACTCCCAAGGTGATATGCCCTGTGAAAGTATTTACGCTTCCATAAGCGGTGATAATAACTTTGTTACAATTAATAAAGTGGCCTGGTCTTGCGGAAATATAAATTTTAAATCAAAGCCACAAACTTTAACTATTATTGATGGCCGTTTGTATCGTGCAGGTATTAGTGAGCCTTTGGGTCGTATCAATGAAAACTCAATGACTATCTCCGCTGTTGATGGTGATCGTAGCTATGAAGTTGTTATTGCTATTTCTGATGGTAGGGCAGCCTTTATAAAAAGAGTTACCTCTAATAAAAGTGGTCAATCTATGGCTATTGGTGGCAGTTTAACTGTAGTTCACTAACTATTTATTAAGACATGAAATGCATAAAAAAAACCACTTTAAGTGGTTTTTTTTGTATCCTATGGTCGAAATATAAATGAGTAATTTCAATAGTTTAAGAATATGTCGAATTTGGTTGCATATCGGGAGTAAGAGCTTTAAATAACAGTTATATTAACTGTTTATAAGGGGCATTTCTTGCTTAAGAACTATTTAACACTAACTAAATTCGGCATTACCTTATTCGCCATTTTAAGTGCATTATCTGGTTATTTAGTTGCCTTTCCAATGGGAAATGCAATTTCTGGCTTTGAAATTTTACTACTTATTGTTGGTTTATATTTTATTTGCTCAGGTAGTTTCAGTATTAACCAAGCTCAAGAAAAGTCTATTGATGAAAAAATGCCTAGAACAGCGAAGCGCCCAATTGTAAAGGGAGTTATCACACCTTTACATGCCATGGTGATTGGTGTGTTTATGGTCGCTTTAGGAAGTTTAGTACTTTATATATTAAATCCAACAACGGCCTATTTAGGTTTAGCCACAGTGTTTTTATACAATATTGCATATACAATTATATGGAAAAAAAGATGGGCCTTCGGTGCTGTACCTGGTGCTGTGCCCGGTGCTATGCCAGTAGTGATTGGATACTCGGCTGTGGGTAATTTTTTAGACCCACAATGTTTGTACTTATTTTTAATTATGTTTTTATGGCAAATGCCTCACTTTTGGTCTTTAGCGATTCGCTTTAAGGATGATTATAAGCAAGGTGGTATTCCCGTTTTACCAACTGTTGTTGGAGATGAGAGAACTCGCTATCATATTGGTTTGTATACCTTTGCCTATATTGGTGTAACCTTAGCTCTGCCACTATTTTTAAAAGCTAATATTTTGTACATGGTTTTAGTTTTACCAATGGCTGCTAAAGTGATTTACGAGTTTTTTAAATACTTTAAATCCGAAGAGCAAAAGGCTTGGTTGCCATTTTTCTTGTGGGTTAATTTTAGTGTAATAGTTTTCTTATTGGCACCAGCTGTGGATCAGTGGGTTTATTACTGGGCACAAATTTATTAAGTATAGGTAGATGATAGTTTCAGAAAAGTTTTTAAAATATTATAAGTACATGATCATTGAGGTCATTGGGCTTATTGTTTTAGGGGCATTGGTAAGGGCTATGGATGCAGGGCTTGCTTGTCCTGATTGGCCACTTTGCTTTGGTGATATAATCCCTGACTTTCAATTTCAGGTTTACCTTGAATTTTTACACCGGGCCTTGGCCGGTTTAATTGCAATAGCCTGTTTTATATTAAATATTAAGCTCATTCGAAATAAAAACATCCCCATTACCATTAAAAATATTTGCTGGTTAAGCTTAGGAATTTTATGTGCCCAAATAGTAATGGGTGGTTTAACAGTAACCTTACAATTAGATCGTTATGTTGTAGCGACCCACTTAATGTTAGCCATGTTCTTTTTGATTAGCTTATTTTGGATATACTTTTATATATCTAAAGTGGAGAAGGTTAAAAATGTTGGGACTATAAAGCCATTAAGTGTTGTTACTTTTTTTGTAATTTTAATCCAAATCCTTATTGGCGGATTAGTGGCATCACATTATGCGGCCTTAGTTTGTACTGACTTCCCACTTTGTCACGGAAAGTTTATACCTACTTTTAGCGGTATTATTGGGTTACAAGTGATTCATAGGTTATGGGCCTATTTGGTCACTGTAGTTGTGCTGGGCTTCTCTATTTATATATTAAAGAGCAGTGCTGTAACAAAAGAACTTAAAAAATTATCTAAATGGCTAATCATCTTTATTATTATTCAAGTTATAATTGGAATTTGTAATGTTATATTCCATACACCGCCATTATTAACAATCAGCCACTCATTATTTGCTGTTCTGTTGTTGATAACTTCGTGGAAAGTTCTTTATAAAGTGCACCCGTAACCCTAAACTCAATGCCTGTAATCCTGAACGAACACTTTGTCTGTCATCCTGAACTCTATGTCCGTCATCCTGAACGCAGTGAAGGATCTCACGCTAGATCCTTCACTATGTTCAGGATGACGGATACAGTATTTAGAATAATCAGGCTGGAATTAAGTCTTGTTTTGTTCTTAGATTATAAAACCTAACATTGAGTTAACAATTAATTTTAAAAATAGTTTTAGATTAAGTTCATGACAAAAATTATGTTATCAATTTTAATTTTAGGATTCTCTTTTAACAGTTACTCAAAAACAGTATTAGAGATTAACGATAGCGTTGATGACTTAATTTATATTATTAAAAAAAATAATATAAACAGCATTGAACAGGCTTTAGCATCAATTTCAGATGATTTTTTTAATTATAATAATTACGTATTGAAATTCAAGTCTCACTCGCCCCAGCCAGCTTCAGAGAAATTTCCACGTATTATATTATTTGGTGAGAATGATCATTTACGAATAGGCTTTAATCACCGAATGGGTGAAGACAAAGACTTAGAGATCATTCAATGGAGAGAAGATACTGAAAAATGGGAGTTTAGAGAAATAAAATTTAAAGATAACGTGGCACATATATCCCAGGCAAATCCCCCTGTATGCCTGGGGTGCCATGGTTTTGAAAATAAAAAACCATTCATTGATCGCTCCAATGTATTAACAAGCATGAATATATTTAGTAAAAAAATTGATAAGCGTTTTTTTGAAAAAGAAAGGTCTGTGGATACAGTCTATGCGAGGCTTAAGAGGCTAGGGCTGTAAAGTTATATTAAGTTCATTAAATTTTTCCTTGAATTTCAAAATACTCATATTTTATAAAGCTCGCAGTTCTCGCCAAAGGCGAGCTGTTTGAGCACTTTGTGAAATATGAGTATTTTGAAATTCAGGGAAAAATTTAATAAGTTTAGTATTAATAAAGCATTGTTGGGTCTAGCTTTGGTGGATTTTTATATTTTTTAAGTTTAACTTCATAGGTTTTTTTATAAAAGTCATTTGTTGGGTCTATTTCTTTTAGTCTTTCGTAGGCTAGAACTTGACACTGGAAATCATTTTTTTTATTACAATTTTGAATAATCTTAATTAAGTTTTCTTCTTTTAAGTCATCCCAGTAATGTTTAATGTATGTACTTATGGCTGTGTCTTTTTTTGTGATGCTTCCCCAGTTTTTATAAATTAATGCGCTAAAATTTATTAGGCCCAATAACAGAACTACGGCTACAATATGCTTGTGGTTTTTGCGTAAAAAGCTTTGTTCTGTAATATGCTTAGGGGAGCTTGTGTGGCAACTACGGCAAATTGCACTGCTTGCAATGTAGTCGTTAGCATTAAACTGATAACCACAGTTTGGACAACCCTGTAATAGTTTCTTGGTTTTTGCCATTAATTCCCTTAAATATAGGGTAAATAACCTATATTACTAATAAAATTAGCAATTTACATGCCAGGTAAATGGCACTAGTATGTCCTTATAAAATGCAATAAGGGAGCAGAA
>CALLBC010000264.1 GCA_938001965.1 uncultured Bdellovibrionales bacterium
CTTCGCAAGGCATAATCAAGCCTCTTTGCGACTAAACTGTTGCTTGCAAGCATTAAAATTATGGCGAGAGCAAAGAAAATTTTACAATCAGAGTATCCGTACAATATAACCGCACGTTGTATCAGCCTGAAGAAAAAAGAAAAGAGGCAGTAAGGTATGCGTTAAAACGGCCTTATTACAAAATAAAAAAAGAACGAAATACAAATAAACCTATCCTGAGAGGTAATGACTTGCTGTAATAAGAAACATGGCCTGGCGCTTTTTGAGCAGCCTTTCGTCTTAAGACTAAGGTGTTGTTAAGCGATTATATTTACTTATTAAGAAAACTTTACTCTTAAGTTCTAAGTTAATTTTGTAATAACGCCGATATAAGTCTATTAAGTAGGGGGAATTTTTAATGAAAATTCAAGAATTACACTTTTTAACTGTAGATGACATGAGAATGATCAGGATTATGGTAAAAAACCAATTAAAAAAATTGGGCGTGACCAAAATTAGTATTGCTGTTGATGGTCAAGAAGCATGGGACTTACTAAAAGCTTCTAAGGAGAATGGGTTAGAAAAGCCAGACTTTATTATTTCAGACTGGAATATGCCAAATATGAAAGGTGTGGAGCTATTGAAGCTATGTCGAGCGGATGATTACTACAAAGATATTCCATTTTTAATGCTAACCTCAGAAACAGAAATTGGCATTGTAAAAGAAGTGATTGCTGCTGGGGTAGATGGCTATGTTCTGAAGCCCTTTACGCCAGATAAATTTAATCAAGAGTTAGCAAAGGTATATAAACGAAAAATTTTAGATAAAAAGGTTGCTTGATAGTAGATGGATGAAGAGTTTTTAGCTGAGCTAAGACAGTGTTTTTTTGAAGATTCTCTTGAAAGTTTTGAAAAAACAGAAGCCTGCTTTATAGACTTAGAAAAACAAAATAATATTGAAGAAAACTTAGATGAAATTAGTAGAGTATTCCATAATATTAAGGGCGGTGCTAAATCCATCGGTTTTAATGAATTAGGAGATTTTTGCCATATTACAGAGGATTTAATTGTGGCAATTAAAAAAAATGAATTACCCTTAAACTCAAGTAATATAGACTGTTTATTAAAAAGTAATGACCTTTTAAAAGAAAGTTTAAGCCTTTTAGAAAATAATCAGTTACCAAAAAATTATTTTAAACAGCACGAAAATAAAATTAATTCAATTATCAATAAAGAAAATACTTCTGGAGTTGGCGAATTAAAAGTGGTTCCTGAGGATACAGCTCAAATTCAAGAACAAATACAGCCTTTAGAAAAACCTGCTGAAAAAAATATAAACATAAATAACACTAAAGTTATTAATGAGCTAAAAGTTAAGCCTAATTTAAAAACAGCACCGAGGCCAAATCTTGGTAATCAGTCTATTAAAATGCCACTAAATAAAATTGATAACTTAATTAATTTGTTTGGTGAGCAGTCAATTAATTTATCTCGGTTAAATAACCTATCTAAAGATATCAACAAAGATAGTATAAAAGAATTTAGGGGAGCATTAGACTCGTTAAATAAATTAACCCACGATTTACAGCAAACAGTTTTATCACTTAGGATGATAAAAGTGGATAAGCTGTTTTCTAGATTAGAAAGAGTTGTTAGAGAAACAGCAAAACAAGTAAATAAAAAAATTGTCTTTCATACAAATGGCAAAGATAGTGAATTAGATAAAACCATTGTAGATGCATTGTTAGACCCATTAACACATATGGTGAGAAACGCCGTGGATCACGGTATCGAATCAGACAGCACATCCCGGATTTTTTCAGGAAAAGATGAAATTGGAAACATAACACTTTCAGCAATGAGGCGGGGCGGAAATTTTGTTATTGAGCTTACTGATGATGGCAAAGGAATGGACAAAGATAAATTGGTCGCCAAGGCTGTTGAAAAAGGAATTATTAACAGCAAAGATGAAATAAAAGAAAATGATATATTTTCATTGATATTTAAAAAAGGCTTTTCAAGTGCTGAGCAGCTCACAGATGTTTCTGGCCGAGGGGTTGGAATGGATGTGGTTAACCAAATGATCTCAAAGCTACGAGGCCACTGTGAAATAAACAGTGTAGTTGGAGAAGGGTCTGTATTTACCATAACTCTTCCTCTCAGCTTAGCAATGATTAATGGGACACTAGTTAGAGCCAATCAGCAGAATTATGTAATTCCAAACTCAGATTTTTGTCAAACTGCACAGATACAAGGTTATATGATTAAAGAGAGCAACATTAATGATTACTGTCTTGAGTACTCGGGCTCTGTTTACCCACTGCTACCGTTACATAATATTTTAAGTTCAGATTATAATAAAAAATTTGAAGACAATAACTATGTTGCTTTATTTGTTGATTATAAAAAAGATAAATTTGCAATTCTATTAGATGATTTAGTTTCGCAAGAAAAAATAATCCTTAAAAAAGTAGATGAAGAAATTGAATCAATCAATGGGATTTTAGGTGGCGCCATACTTGGTGATGGTAATGTAGTACTAGTACTAGAAGTTAAAGAAATAATTGAAAACTATTTAATGGTGAGTTGAATATGGAAGTACAAGCTGAAAAAAATGAAATAAAAAAACACCTAGTATTTAGAGTGGGGGATAGAGTATTAGCTTTACCTTTAATTAATATATTCGAGATTGTTACTGATTTTAATATTGAACCCGTACCGAATTCAAAAGATTATATTTCTGGGTTAATAAATATTAGAGGACAAATTATAAAGGTTATGGATCTAAACTATATGTTTAGTAAAAAATATACAGAATACCGTGCTAGACAAACATCAATTGTGGTGATCGAAACTGCAAACAACAATGTTGGCATATTAGTAGATGACGTACTTAGAGTTGGGAATTTTTTAATTGAAGAAATTAAAAGTATCCCTAAAAGCATGAATGATAGGATGAGTAATTTAATCGAAAAAGTTTATAAAAGTAATAAATCTGAAATGTGTTTCATATTAAGTTTAGATAAAATTCTGACTGTGGAAGATGATCTTAAAGGAGAAAGTGAATGAATTTGACATTAGGTTGCAAGATAAAGGCAATACTAGCCATACCCATAACTTTGTTGTTAGTTTTCGGTATATATAGTTATTTTGAGATGAAAAAAATATCTCAATTGTCGGAAAAACTTTACAAGCATCCCTACACAGTGAGTAATAGTGTTAGAGATTTAAAAATATATATTACCGAGATGCAAAATGTTTCTGAAAAAGCTCACCAAGGGCTAGTTAGTAATAAAAATATCCGGTTGGTTGAAAGCCTTGACTCTAAAAATAAAAACGTATTAGCGTCATTTGCTTTAATAAAAAAAAGGTTTTTAGGAGATAAAGTAAAAGTTATAAGTGCCGAAAAAGTATATAAAAATTGGTATAATAAAAATTTGATGTTAATTGAGTTGGCTAGTAAAAACCAACCAATGGAAAAAATTATGGCATCAAAACTTGAGTGTGCTCGCTTATTAAAATCCTTAAGCCTTAAAACTGAGTATTTACTCAATTTTGCAAACTCAAAAGGGAAACTATTTTATGAAAACTCAAAAAGAACTAATAAAGAGGCTTCTGTCAATTTAGCTGTTTTCCTTTTTATCTCTACATTAATGTCTATAATGTTTTCTTATTTTACAGTGGGTTCAATTAATAAAAAATTAAGAAAGTTAACAGAGGATTTATTTAGTAATGCTAGTCAGGTATCTGTTGAGGCAAAGGAAATTGCAGTGAGTAGTTCAAGACTATCTGAAACATCGACTGAGCAAGCAAGTTCATTGCAAGAAACAGCGTCCTCACTTGAGGAGCTCAGTGCTATGGTAAAAAATAATGTATCACAGGCAGAAGCCTCATCGTTGAAATCTCATGAAGTAAACTCTAAATCATTAGACTTACAAGGTAAAATGAATCAAATTATCAAATCTATGGAAGAAATCACTAAAAGTAATGAAGATATTGTTAGTTTAGTTAAGGTCATTGAAATTATTGGAGATAAAACTCGTATAATTGACGATATTGTTTTTCAAACTAAAATTTTATCTTTCAATGCCTCTGTAGAAGCTGAAAGAGCAGGGGAGCATGGTCGAGGTTTTTCTGTGGTTGCACAGGAAGTGAGTAAGTTGGCAGAAGTTTCAGGGAGCTCATCACGTGAAATTTCTCAAATTGTGAAAACATCAATAGAAAAGGCAAAAAATATTTCAGACCAAAACTTTAATAAAGTAAAAAGTGGTAATGAATTTGTAAAAGAGGCTGCTACGGCACTATTAAGTATGTCTGAAAGTTCTAGTGAAATTACACAAAGCTCAGAAAATATTTTAATTGCTTCGCAAGATCAGTCTGAAGGCATTGCGCAAGTAAACCAGGCTGTCTCTCAGCTTGATCAAGCAACTCAGCAAAATGCTTCTTTAGCTGAGCAATCAGCATCTGCAGGTGCTGAGCTTAATCAACAATCAGCAAAAATGATGAATTCCTTATTTGATCTTATTCAAATTATTGATGGGAAAAAAAGGGCCATGAGTAAACAGCCATTAGATAATGTAGTCTCGATCAATAAAAATATAACTGAGGAAGTTCATGAAGAGAAACCATTTAAGCTTTCTAAAACAGGTACATCCGATGGTTGGTCTGATATTTAGTGGCCGTATTGAAGTTAAAAAATACTAATTTAATATCTCCTGATGACTTAAAGTTTGTTATAGGTTATATATATGAATTAGCTGGTATTAGCTTAGAGTTGTCACAGCAAGTAATGATAGAAACTCGTCTAATGAACCGGGTTCGTAAATTAAACCTAAATAGCATACACGAATACATTTTATTTTTAAAATCTAAAGTCAATGAAAGAGAAATTCAAAATTTTATTGATGCCCTGACCACAAATAAAACACACTTTTTCAGAGAAGATTTACATTTTAGTTATGTTAAAAGTAAAATTATAGAGCTAATTAAAAGTAAAAAAGAAATATTGTTATGGTGTGCCGCTGGTTCCAGGGGGCATGAAGCCTATACTTTAGCATTTATTTGTGAAGAGTTGAAAAAAAAATATTCATTTACTTATAAAATTTTATCCACTGATGTAGATAATAGTGTCACAAAAATAGCAGCAGACGGCATATATTCTGAAGACGAAGTATTAGCTTTACAGTCTAGGGTGGATATTAAGTCTTTTTTTGAAGTTGGAACTGGAAAAAATAAAAGTTTATATAAAATTAAAGACTTTATAAAAGAAAATATAAAATTTAGACAATTTAATCTAGTTACTGAGCATTTTAATTCAAAAATTCTGTTTGATTTTATTTTTTTGAGAAATGTATTGATCTATTTTGATGAAAAAACCAGGTCGTCAGTTGTAAAAAAATTATTAAAAAATTTAAATATGTCTGCAAGTTTAATTATTGGGTACACAGAGCATTTGCCCAATGATATTAAAAGTTTAAAATATGTTGGAAAATCAATTTATTTAAAAAATAGTATTATAGATAAAAAATCACAGGATGTTAAAAATAATAAATTAATTTTAATTGGCTCATCCACAGGTGGCGTTGTTGCTTTGAGGACAATAATTACTACTTTGCCTAAAAACTTCCCGCCCATAGTTATTGTTCAGCATATCCCAGAAAACTTTTCCATGTCTTTTAGTAATTCACTTAATATGGAGTCTTCGCTATCAGTAAAACAAGTAGTGGATGGTGATAAGATATTGCCTAATAATGTCTATATAGCTCCTGGCGATTACCATGTTAAGTTAATAGAAAAAAATGGGGATTTATTTGTTAAAACAACCAGAGATCCTAAAGTAAACCAGCATAGGCCCTCTGTGGATTACTTATTTGCGTCAGCTAAAAAAATCAAAACAAAAAAAATTATTGCAATTATGCTAACAGGTATGGGTAAAGATGGTGCTAAAGAAATGTTGGAATTAAAAAAGCTTGGTCACGCAACTATCGGGCAAGATGAAGCCAGTTGTGTTGTCTATGGTATGCCTAAGGCAGCACTTGATATGGGCGCGTTAGATAAGCAGCTTCCACTAAAAAGCATATTTCCATACATTCAGCGTAAATTATTCAAGTAGAAAAAAATCAGAGTTATTATGTGAAGATAAATTATAGTGAGGCCTTGATAACTGCTATTTTGATTAGAATTGATTAATTTCTCGTTATTAAGTATTTGCTTTTGGTTGTACCATGCTAAAAATTATTAGCTTTTCAGGTTGAATCTTCAATTATTACGTATAATATAAAATTAGCCTGATTTTTTAAGGAAAGCTATTATGAATGATGCTAGTTTTGAAGGATACAATTATTTAATATTTCGCTTAGTTATGGGTTTTAATATGATGATCCATGGTGCAGTCAGAGTATTTGGTGATTACTCTGGGTTTATTGAAAAAATGAACACTATGTTTGCAGACTCAGTTGTACCAGGTTTTTTAGTTAATATAATGGCTAATTTGATATCTCCAGTTGAATTGATTTTTGGTTTTCTTTTAATATTAGGTTTTAAAACTAAAGTGTCCATTTTAGTGCTAAACTTTAATATGTTAATTTTGGTGAGTGGAGTTTGTCTTTTACAAAAGTGGGATCTTGCAGGGATGCAAATGGCTTACGTTTTGTATTTATTCTTTTTAGGTGCCAACATAAAATATAATAAATTATCAATGGATCAATTACTTGTAAAAAATAACAGCTAATTGTGTTAAGCCATTTTTACAGTTATTAATCTTGGAGGATTGTATGAATCAGCAGTTACAAAAAGCCCTTTTAGCACTTCGTTATGGCGTTTTCTTAGTTATGTTTATGTGGACCATTGATAAGTTTATTAATCCTGGTCATGCCAGTAAGGTTTTTGCTCATTTTTATTTTTTTGATGGTCTGAGTGAAAGTTTAGCTTATATAATTGGAGCTATCCAAATGGCTATAATTATAGCCTTTGTTGTTGGCTTTAAAAAAAGATTTTCTTATGGAGCTGTATTCATTATGCATGCTATATCCACTTTTAGTAGCTTTGCTAAGTACCTTGACCCATGGGGGCCTAAAAATTTATTATTTTTTGCTGCTTGGCCAATGCTTGCTGCAATTTATGCTCTATACTTACTGAGAGATGAAGATAAACTATTAACAGTTAAAAATTAAAAACCTCATAAATTGTATTTATAGAGCTAGTCCAATTTTTGGACCTCCCCCTACAGACTTACGGCTAAAAAATAAATGTGCTTTCCATTTAGGTCATATAATTTGTATATTTTAATATAGTGGAGGTTGGTTTGAGTCAGTTCTTATGGGTGTTGTTAGTTGTTTGTTTGTATAGTTCATCGCTTTTGGCGGTTGATCTAAGAGATCTGTCGCCCTTAATGGCAGGCTCTATTAAGTATAATCGTTATGGCATTTTAATGAGTTCTGATGGGATTTCAAACAACCCATCCAGCAAAATAACTACTTTTTCTAAAAATAAAACTGAAACTAATATAATTAGTAATGATAATAAAAATAATATTAAAGTAAATTTAATTGAGTTTGATAAATTTAAGGTTATTGATAGCCAGTTCCAAGACAAAAAAAATAGTGAAACCCCCATTAAGAGTTCAACATTAGTAGTTCATGAAGACCAAGGAGTACAGATCGTTACACATTGTGATATCAGTAATGAAAAAAATATGGTGGGTAATAAAGAGTGTGTATCCATGTCGAGGCATTATTGTGATTACTTAAAAAGTAAAAATTTAAAAACTCAAAATGACTTTGCAAAATTAATTGTCAAAAGCAAAGAATGTAGAAGTAATTTTAATAGCCTGCGAGCACTAATGGATGGGTTTACTGCAAGTCCAGAGTTTGCTGCATCAGTAGCCAGTGTTAAAGATTACCATGGTAAGCTCAAGGCTTATAGATCCAGGACTAATAGTCTAAAAGACCGAGCACTTAATATTACAAAAACAGCGGGTAAAATTTTTAGTAAGAAAAAATCAGCAACTGAAAATATGTATTTGCCAGTGAATTATCAAATGCTATTTGGTAAAAAGTCTATAGCAGCTCTAGCCAAAGAAGAGGCTAGTCAATTTTTAGGTAAAACTATTCAGTTGATCGAAATTTGTGATCACATGAATACTATTAATGGTGTCATAGAGCCATCAAAAACAAGGTCAGTAAAGAGTTCAGAGGTAAAAGCGGCAAATTAAGTAGGATATTTATATTTGAAGTCTATATATAAAATGCCAAATTTTGATTTAATAAGATATTAAAAGTAAAAAAAAGCCCTTTAATTATTAGTTAAAGGGCTGAATAAAATTAGTTAATTTTTGATAAGAACCTTGGGTCTACCACAAGCTTTCTTACGCCATGAGCGTGGTCTTCTTTAAACATATTGCTCTCACACCACTTGTGAAGTGTATTAATATCTAAGTGATTACAAGTTGGAGTAACGCTCCAGTTTACTTTGAATGGTGAACATGTCTTATTGTTATATTTTGGACCTGTAGTTGAACCTAAGAACTGTATAGCTCCATTTCTAGATGGTAAAAATTCAGCTTGGTGAAAGCCATTTATTTTTTCTTTGTAGTTGTATTTAGTAAAGTTACTAGCTTTTGGGTCATTAACAAGTAGGAAAACTTGAGTTTCAACCTTAAGAGTTGGGTTTGTGCAAGTGTCTGCTAAACAAGCGCCTAGAGTTGGGCCTGGAGTGATATCGCAACTAGTGTGAACCCAATGTACTTCAATGGTGTCTCCAGTTTTAATGCCCTTACATGCGCCAGTAACAGGCTTTAGCTGTTCATCTGATAAACCATCAGTCTTGTTGCAAGCATAGCCACCGTCTTTTGCATCGCCTTTAAATACAGAAAACTCAGGGCCTTTATGCTCAGCATTTTTATGGAAGTGGATGTTGCATAAGTTCATTTTAGAGTAGCTAGGGGCTGTTTTAAAAGTGATTGGGTTAGTGCCAACACTTGAGGATATATCTCTTGGAGTTTGTGGGCCTAGAACCTCACATTGATTGGCAGCAATGGCTTTTGCTTTGTTTGCAGCCTCTTCTTTTGCAGAATTGGAGCATGAAGTAATAAGGGAAATAGAAAGTAGTAATATTAAATATTTCATGTTGTACCTGTTATGTTTGTTTGAGTTAAAAACTGTTATTGTTGCTAAGTAAAATAGGGTAGAAATTTTATTAATTCAAGCTTATTGCTGTTATAGATGCGCCGCTTTTTGTTAAGTTTTGATTAGAATTCAAGGCAATATAACTTACTTATATTATTTATTTTTAGGTACTTCTTGCTATTATTTGTCCGGTATGTGAGCCCATATGAAAGCTTTAGCCTTTGCCATAGTTTGTTTCTAGTATTTATCTTTAGTTTATTATTTGTTCATTTAGCACTCTCGCGATTATTTTAGTAATTTTAGATATTTATTGTCACTTTAGGTGACAAATGAGGCGCTGAACTTTTGTTACTATATCTATTAAATAGGAATTATTCCCATTATTAAGACTCTAATTCTGCTCAAACTCTTTTAAGAGCAACGACCGGCTTTTTGGGTTTGGCATACATTTGGCACTTAGTGTTTACCTGAATGACCTAAAAAGTTTGAATTGGAAGGAGAATCAAATGAAAAAAGTAATTATGCTAATGCTATTAACAGCTTTATCAACAAGTATAAATGCACAAGAAACTCAGTTAGTGAATGAAAGTGCAAGTAATACAATTAATAAATCAATTGATGTTGGTAGTGATTATAAAGGAAAGACAACCTTAAGTATTGAACCTGTTTGGTTAACATTAAACGAAATCTTTATGAATTTACAATTTCAGGTTAGTAATAAAATCACTATTGGACCTGTATTAGCTTATATGAAAGACGCTGAAGGTATTTATGCTAGTGGATTTAGAAATAAGTATGTATTAGGAGGAGAAAAGACCGAAAGAGTAAAGTATGGAGTGAGATCCAATTTACATTTTTCTGGAGTAAACAGAAGCTCAAGTTATTTAGGTCTTATTATAACTAGAGCAGATAATAAAGTAATTGATACTGCGACGATGGAAGGTGGCAATAATATTGGTAAAGGCCGATTTCATGAGTATGAGGCAGGTTTAAGTTATGGCTATGAGTGGAAGTGGAGTAAGATCTCTTTAAGCTTAGGTGGCGGTCTAGTGAGTTATTTTGGTGGTCCTGATGCAGTTAAGATGACTAATACAAATGGCTCTGTATCGCAACGTTATGTTGATAATTCAAATTACGGCATATTAATCGATTTTGGTTTAGGTTATAGATTCTAAATAAAGTAATTATTGCTGGTAGCTAATTAATAATTATTTTCACATTAGGTAATTATATTATCTAATCAAATTAAATTTCACAGTGCCTTAGTTAAATGGAAAAGAGCTAGGGCACTCTAGGTGTATAATTTCACAATACTTTTCATTCATCTTGAATTGTTTAATTTTCAAAATTACTAATAAAAATTGAAATTCATAGTTTTGATCTATATTTAAAAAGAGTTGTAAGACATTTTTAGTATAGGGAAATTCTATGAAGCATTTATTATTAGTTATAATTTTATTAAGTTCATTTATGGTTGCTCATGCAGAAACTGAGAGGTGGATTGAGGGTAATTCACATCCACTTTGGGAGGCTTTAGAAGTTGAGCCAACAACTGGTAACAATGGAATCTTTGATTACGAAATAAAAAATGCCGGAGTAGTCACTTGCTCTAAAAGTACTTTAATGGGTGGCGGACCTCTTAGTCCAAGACAGGTTCAAACCACTTGTGAGTTTCCGACTGAAATGACGGGTGTAGAGATTTACGAATTTTCGGAATTCATTAATGATGATTATAAAGTGGATAACCCTGGTTCAATTATTGATATTAAAGTGGTTGATAAGTTAATGCTGACTATTGATGATGCTGATAGTAATAATTCAAGTGAGCTATTTATATCTCACCCATGTATTAATGTTAATAGTTTGAAAGAAGCCAGCAAATGCATGAACTTTTGGTCTGACAAAATTATAACGTCATATAATGCAGATAATGTAGCTCATACAATGAATAGTTCTCAAAAAATTTCAGACTCAATAGAAACTGTGATCACAGATTACTTCGGCTATAAAGACACTGGTGCGGTGAATGAAGCAGATGCTGCGGATTATGTAGCTATTGTTAGTCAGGCTCAGGATGAACATCATTTGCTTTATTATGTAGTTCCAAAGGGCAATAATGTATTTCCGCAATTAATTTATACAGTAAATATGGCTGATAGTATGTACAAATCAAAACTATCTAACACAATCAAAAGCACTCCCGAAGAAGAGATGAGTAGTTTATTTGAAAGTGTTTATAAAACATTTTTACTGGGTACAAAATCTAAAAAATTATCAGACTTTAAAGACATTCTAGAGTTTGAATTTGAAAATGCTCTTGTAGACTAAATTAGTGATTTTTCTAAGGGCACTACTAACGATGGGTTTGATTATAGCAGTAGCGCAAGCCTCTGCTGAGTCATGCAATGTGTTTGGGCCTGAGGGGACTAGTACTAATGAAAATCACGCAGTAAAAAACTATCAGCCCACTTATAATAGTTGTTTCTTTCAAGGTCGTGAAGTTTTGTCCTTAAGATCATTTAGTTTGAATGGCCAAAATGTAAATTTAATGGTTGAGCCTAATACTTCTAAAACTTCAATTGTATTTCAAGAGTGTTTAAAGTCATGTGGTGAAGTTGATGAGCTTTATTTTAATGGAAGTCATTATGGGGCTAATCATTTAAATTCGTTTATGTCACCGTTCCCGTTGATGAATGACGGTTTGGGATTTGGCGGCTCGCAAAAGTATATAGCCCTAACCATTGATATGTGCCCATCTTCAAGGGGCTTTTCTTCTGATGTTTATACCAAACTTGATGAGCTGTCTAAGAATCAGCTTCGGGCCATCCCTGTGGGTGTGGCCATGACCAAGCGTTGGTTAAAGCGTTGGCCAACTGAGTTTAAGCAGATTAAAAAACTACAACTAGAAGGAAAGCTAGAGGTGGACTGGGTTAATCATTCAGCCAATCACCGTTACAACCCTAAAAAGTCCTTAGACGAAAACTTTTTATTAATGGCTGGCACGGATATGGAAGAGGAAGTGCTGGGTAATGAAGTGGCGCTTATTGAGGAAGGAGTTACTCCTAGTGTTTATTTTCGTTTTCCAGGTTTAGTTTCTGATTATGACACAATTAATTATGTGGCAAATTTAGGCTTAATCACCTTAGGAAGTAATGCTTGGCTTGCCAAGGGAGAGGAGCCACAGTTTGGTTCTATCATTCTTATACACGGTAATAGAAACGAAGTAGTGGGAGAGAAAAAGTTAATTAAGTATATTGATGAAATGATTAAATTAGGGCATATGTTTGGCTCACTAGATCAGGTTTTAAATTAACTTCTTTGACTCAATAGCTATTTCCATTACAATCCTACTAAACAACAACTATATACCTAAGCTGTGAAGCATATAATTTGAGGGCATTATGACTGAAGTACAAACTGTCGATACAACCACACCAACAATTCAAACTGGAGAATTTAAGTTTCCAACCTTTCATGGTAAGGGCGGAGAGTTTTTCAAAATATGGATCGTGAACGTATTATTAACAATGCTCACAATGGGTATTTATTCAGCTTGGGCCAAAGTGAGAACTTTAAAGTATATGTACGGTGCCACAGAGCTTGAAGGTGCCAGATTTGGTTTTCACGGTGACCCCGTTGCTATTTTAAAAGGGCGTATATTAGCCTCTATCATTGGTTTTTTATATATTGCCGGCTCCAGCTTAAGCGTTTTTGTGTCTCTATTAGGTGTGGCCTTAATTTACTTTTTATTTCCATTTTTAATGGTTAAGTCGTTAAAGTTCCGTTTAGGTAATACCAGTTATCGTAATTTAAGGTTTGCCTATAGGGGGACTGTAGAGGGTGCTTATAAAATTTGGTTTAAGTATACGGTGCCTTTTTTAGCTTTTATGGTTTGTAATGTATTTATTGTTAGGTATCTCGAGGGCTTGAAAACAAACCCCGATCAAACAGCAGCCTTGATTGGTTCGGGTGTGTTTTTTGCTATGCTAATTATGGTGTTTATTTATTCATTATATATACTTCCTAAGCTTTATAACGAAGGAATTAATTATATATATAACTCAGCTTATTATGCTGGTAATAAATTTCATATTAATAGCTCACTATCAGACTTCAAAAGTAAAGTTTTTTGGCCTTTAACAATTAAGTACATACTGATGATCGTAGCTTTTGTAGTATCAATTATGGTGCTGGGTTTCTTAAGTAAGTCTGGTAGCCCTGAAGCAACAGAGGGAGCAAAAGAACTAGCCATGCTTAAAGTTATGGGAGTTCCACTGTTCTTATTTTATGTTGGATTATTCTGTTTTGCTATTTACTCTGCCTATTTAGTTAAAGATTATATTTGGAACCGAATCACTTTGGCTCCAAATCATCCAACAAAGTCTAAGTTGAACTACCTTGAGTATTTAAAAATTAGTTTTGTTAATGTGATAGGTATGATCTTTACATTTGGATTTTTCTTTCCATGGGCAAAAATGCGTTCTAAAAAATATTTAGTTGAGCAAAGAGGAATTCAAATTGATGACCTAGATAAATTTGCATCGGATGCAGAAGAAAACATAAGTGCATTGGGCGAAGAGGCCGTAGATGCCTTTGATTTTGATATTGAAATAGGCTTGTAATACTTTGAGTTTTAAAGCCACATATTTTTTAGCCGGTCAGTCTAAAATACATACTGTTGAGGTTGAGTTAACAGACTCAACTTTAACTATAAAAGACGGCACTGAGGTTTTAAACAGTTTTGATATTAAAGACTGTAAATTTTCTTCTATTATTGCAGGAATTCCTATTGAGGTTGCTTTGCCGGATCGTGGCCGACTAGAAATACAAAGTAGTGAAGCTATCTTAAAAAAGATTCATGATCTAAATATTTTAAAACACTATTCGCCCTATTACCTTGAAAACAAGCTGAGGTACTTTGTTGTGGGTTTAGCTCTAACCATTGTAATCTTTTTTGCCTCTTTTAAGTATGTTATTCCGTCAATGAGTCGTCAGGTGGCGGCCATAGTTCCTGATAGAGTTTCTCAGTTTGTGGATGAGAGAATAGAAAGTCAGCTTGATGATTTTATATTTGATGAAAGTAAAATAGATAAGGAGGTTAAGCAAAAGCTCCTTAAGTATTTTAAAGAATTTGGTTTAGATGATATTAAGGTTAATTTTCGCAAAGGGAACTCAGCTCAAGCCAATGCTTTTGCTTTAGCTGGAAAAAGTATTTTTTTTACTGATGAAATCATAGAGCTAATGAATAACGATAAGTATTTATTAGCCATTGCTTATCATGAGGCTGGTCATTTAAAGCGTCATCATGTTTTATCAACAATTATAAAAGACTCATTTATATTTTTATTAACTCTTGTTTACTTAGGTGATCTTCCGGCTGCAGCTGATAACCTTATGCAGTTTGGGTTATTAGTTTACTCGCATGATCACTCTAGGGAGTTTGAAAAAGAGGCCGACGATTACGCTATTAAAGAACTAGTGAAACATAATATTTCTCCCAAATGCTTTACTGAAGGGATGAATAAGCTCCATGAGCACTACGAAGCTAAATCTAAAGAGCGATTCAAAAAGAAAAAAGAGGAAGATAAAGGTGAGTCTAAAAAAAGTAGTAAAGTAGCAGCTGAGGCTGATAAAAAAAGTGAAGAGTCATTAATGGAAAAGTTTAATATGGATGAGAAACTAAGATCCGTTGAAAAAATATTAACTAAATACCTATCCACCCATCCATCTCTTAAAGAGCGCACAACAGATATTTTAGCGAATTACCCAGATGCTAAAGCTTGTGGCGGATCTAAAATAATCACAGAAGTTAAAGAGAACAAATGAGTTCATTAATTGGTAAATATAAGTTGATAAACTACACCATGTTTAACTCACTTAACGAAGAGCTTAAGTGGGAAGGTTCCCAAAGTGGTGTGCTTGAGTACAGCAAAAACGGAAAAGTATTAGTTTTAATAAATAGAACTTCAAACTTGCCAATGTATGAACTCTCAGAAAGTGATAAAAAAAAATTACTTATAAACTATGTTGCTGAATACAAAATACGCTCTGAAGGTGAGGTCTCTCATAAAATTATTAGTTGCAACCACTCAGGGCGAGTAGGGCATGTTTTGCATCGGAGCTTTAAGTTGAGTGGGGATCAATTGGTTATTAAAGGTGAGGGGTTGTCTGGGACTGTAGAGTTAATTTGGCAAAGAGTCTCTGATTAAAATAAAGATAAGTTAAATTAGGCGCTTATGAGTTATTGCGCAGTTGTTCAAGTTCAATATTAGCGGTGGATAATCCTCAGGCAATCCTGTATGTTGTGTTTCGATAATATAAAAGGTGGGATTATGAAGAGTTTATTGCTTGGTGTTTTAATTTTAATGTTTCAAGTAATAGCATTTGCTGCCACTTCATTTGAAGTGATTGGTCCATGTAGTGAAGAGCCAATTTT
This sequence comes from uncultured Bdellovibrionales bacterium, assembly GCA_938001965.1. Lineage (GTDB taxonomy): Bacteria > Bdellovibrionota > Bdellovibrionia > Bdellovibrionales > UBA1609 > JAHDIR01. Next base: position 15,541 of record CALLBC010000264.1, read on the forward strand.
AAGTACATCAGTAACTAAAACGAAGGCCATTAACATTGGCGCTTTGACCATTGACCAATTAGATAAAAATAATTTTGAATACATTGGAACAGAAAATAAAATTGATAGTATTGATGGTACTCCTGTAGGTCAGGCCGCTTTAGAGATTATCTCCAGAAGTGAAATGAGAGCTTATGGTTGGTGTTTTTATGTTAATGGTCAAGAACCAGAGGTTTATCCTAATGAAGTGAAGATGTCTAAAAGTGTAAAGTCTGTGCAGTGGATTTTTGGCTATGCTCATTACGTAGCCGGCGAGTGGGTCAGTATGTGTGAGCCCTCTTGGAAAGTTAAACCTAAATTTTTATGTGATAATTAATGAATGCTAGCTCAACCAGTGACATAAATAAAAATTTAAAACTATACCCATGGTTTTTTATTTTATTTCGATCCTATGCTTGGGCATCAATTTTCTTTTTATATTTTTTAAAGCATTTACCCATTGAGCAAGTATTGTTACTTGAATCAATATATTACTTAGCGGCAGTATTTTTAGAAGTGCCTTCAGGTTATTTTTCAGATCGCATTGGCAGAAAGCCAACACTAATTATTGCCACCGTGGCTCAAATGGCCACCTATGGTTTATTTTTCTGGGGAGAGAGCTTTACAGTATTGGCCATTGCACAGATCTTTTTTGCCACTTCTTTTACATTTGCCTCAGGCACGGATAAATCTTTTTATTATGAGTCAGTAAGACGGACAAAATTTAAAGATGACTATGGGCAAATGGAAGCCTCTTTAACCAAAAAGGCCATGTTCTTTAGGGCTTTTTCTCAATTACTAGCCGGTGTTTTGGGTATCTATGCCATAGAGTACGGTTATGGGCTTAGTTTAGTTTTATCAATTGGTGCCTTGTTTTTAGTGCTACAATTTAAAGAGGTTAATGCTGAGACAAAAAGTAAAGCCAGCTTTATTGATCAATTAAAAATTAGTTTTAACTACTGGAAAGTGCCAAAGCTATTATGGGTAACTATATTTGTATTCTTTTTTACCATTGTTACGCATTTTCCGTACGAGTACTTCCAAAAGTATATTGATTTACTAAACTTATCTGATTTCTCAAGCTTTAACGAAACTCCATTATTTACAGGTATTGTGGCTTCTGCGGCCATATTTATTGCTGCCTTTTTTGCTGGGAGTAGTATTAAGTTAAGAAACAAAATTGGATTTACCAATATTATTTTATTAACCATGGTCGTTAATGCCGTCACCTTATTTGGTATGAGTTACTTTTTATCATCTTGGGTTTTATTATTGATACTAATGAGGTCTATACCTTCAGCCATTTCTGGCTCACCAATAGTGGCAGAGATCTCTCCGCTCATAAAAGACAGTGAGCGAGCCACTTATATGTCTATTAACAGCTTAGTCGGCCGTTTTGGTTATGGTATGACTTTACTTATTTTATCTAATCTAGTGACTGTTGCCGAAGCTGACTGGTCAACCTTAAGTTTTTTACTAAAAGTAGGTTTTTACTTAGCTATATTAGGCTTAGTTGTACTTGTGGCATTCAAAAAAGTAAGAAAAATATAGGTTTACAAAGATATATTTTATTCACTTGGCATTTCTTGCCCTAGACAATTTGGTTTTGATAAATTAGAACTGCCCTATGATAAAGAGATTAATGTATATAACTCTTATTGGGATGTTAATTATGTCTTGTGCAAGTAAATCAAAGATCCAAGCAACACAGGTTTCTGGAGTCAACCTGAAGTGGGTTGGTGTGCCAGACAATCAATTTAAAGAAAACTTGGAACTAGCCTTTAAAAGACTAAATGTGTTTCTTGAAGATGAAGGCCTGTCCCAGAAGCCAGTGCAAAAACTTATTGATGAAGTTATTCATTTTGAGTCTAAAAAGCTTTTTGATTCTGAAATAAAAAGGCTAACTAATGGTCAAATGAAAACTGTTCCTAAAACATATGTTGCAGTTGGGGACGATGGTATATTGAGAACAATTTCGTTAGATGCATATTTAAAAGTTCATCCTGAGCATTCCATAAAAGATTTTGTTAATATTTTAGTTCATGAAGCCGCTCATATTTTTCATTCTAAAACTTATGGTAATGACGGAATGGGTCCTGTTTGGTTTTTTGAAGGCTTTGCAATTGTTGCTGCTGACCAATATGTTGATGAAGTCACACTATCTAAAAGTGAAATGAGGTCTATCGCTGTGGCCAAAGAGCGTGGTAATTATAAAGAATACGGCTTTATGGTTAGAGAGCTACAAAAGTCACACTCTTTGGTAGGTATGCTTCAAAAAGCCAAGGATAGTCCAAATGAGTTCACAAGATACTTGGGTCTCTAAGAGGTGCTTTTCTATAACCAATATTAATAGTTTGTTGACGAGATATAGGTAAGACTAAATAATTTTTACTATGGCAAAATTAATATCAACCTTATTTATAGTACTTATACTTATACTTATACTTATACTTATTTCTTGTTCTAAAAAATCATCTATTTACCAAGGTAAAGGTGAACTCGTTGGAATGAATCATAAATCTTCAGACATGGCTGGCTACACGAAAGATAAAGATAATCAAAATACTGAGCAGTATAGTAGATCTTATGGAATAGAGATTGAGAAAAATGATAAGCTCTGCAAAACTACTAAAGATTGCACATCTGTTGCGGTTAGATGTAGTGGTCATTGTGGCGGTGGGGTGAACAAAAAGCATTTAAATAAGTATCAAAAATTAATCTCTAATAAATGTAAATCCTATAAAGGGCCGCAAATAAAGATTGCTTGCCATGATTTTCACCCAATGTGTGCTCATGGAGTATGTAAGTACGCTAAGATGGGTCTACTGAAGGTATTTGATGATTAATCTAATTAAATAATGATTTTTATTATTTGATTTCATTTTCGATAAACGACATAATTATCTTGATAACTAGCTACAACTAATAAAAGTAGCTAAATTTATTTTTATAGGAGAAGGTCCAATGATTAAATCTAT
>CALLBC010000265.1 GCA_938001965.1 uncultured Bdellovibrionales bacterium
CTTTATCAATATAGCTTAGGGGTTGAAAAGAACCCATGGTATTGGGTTTACTCAGCAGTTAAAGCAGAAACAAAGACTCGGCCCATATTTTTTCCAATTGGTGAAGACTTAACCATAAGAGCAAAAGCATTTGCAAAACCATTTGGGGGAAGAATAGGTCCTTGGCATAAAGAGACCTGGGGCTATGGAGACAAAATGTCTAAAAGCGGTGAGCAGGTTGATAAACTTTTACCTTCAAGACTTGATGAAAATGGGGTGGGGCAAACATCGGCCCAGTTAAGGCAAGATCCAACTAAATTTCCAAATCACGGCAGGTACCCAGGTGATGAGTATGGATTAAGGTCTCATTTGGGTTTAAATGCAATGAAAAATATGGATAGTGTAAGGCTTTCCGTTTTGACTCACTATAATACCTTGCCAAGCATGGGAACTAACGCCCATGACTCTTTAGCTCCTAAAAGTGAAAACCCTGTTTTAAGAGACTACGAAATCGCCGCCATAGCTCCTGACTTATTTGACAGCGCTTACTACTCCATTGAGCCTGAGTTTTCAAAAGTTTATCTTGAAAAATTAAGAGAAAAAAAAGAAACACTACTTTTAGGTGGAGGCATGGTTAGTAATGTAGCCGACATTCAAATTTTGGGTGACTTGGGCAGTGAGCCCGGTAAACCCATAGATGCCGTCGATCAAATTAAAATTTCATTAAAAAATAAACAACCGGCACCATTTTACTTTATTAATGAGCCTGTGCATTTATTAACTGGTTGGTTACATGGAATTAAAGCATTAGATTTTTCTGAAAATAACGTAAGAGATAGGTTTGCCACCTGTGATAAAGACTCCTCCTCTTCGAGTTATGGTGAAACAAATGGAGTAAAAATCCCAGGTGGATGCCTTAAAGATGGTGGAAGAACAGGATATTCAGTAAAATTATTCTCTGGAAAAATCTTTAAAGAGCCATTAAAGCTAGGGGGCACAGGTAGTAGTGGCGGGTTAATTAAAAATCGACCTGATGACCGGATATGGTAAGCCATTTTAAAAGTTATTAATTTCTTTCTTGCGCTATAGAGCCAATCATTACATCCCATGAAAGTTGCACATGTAGTTAACTGCTTAAGGCTTGGTTACATAAACAATATGTGCCCTGGCATTCCAGTAAACGTTGATTGCTTTTATTAAAGAGCTTTATTTCTATAGGTTGGTCATTAATATATAAAATACTTCCAGATGTATTTGGTGAGTCCACTTGAATATGTTGTTCATCTGAATCTAGGTTAAACCCATTGCTTTCAAACTTAATTTTTTCTGCAAGTTGGTAGTACTGTAGCCCCAAGATTTTATTTTTAACTATGGGCAGTCCTTCTTTATCTACGTCAAAGCTTTGTAACATCCAAGTTTTACTGGATTGGCTAGGAGTGACTGAAATTCTAATTTCTTGATTCAATTTTTTATAGATTAAATTTTGACGGATTAGATTTTTAGGGTCTTTATCCATCCAGTTGTTTTTGTCAGAAATATTTTTTAAAGAATCAGTGTTGCTAACTTGAATATCTAAGCATTCTGGAATTTTTTCTAAGTAATTACTTGGACTTTGAGGGGAGTCAGGAAGCTTATCTTCGTCTGTTTGTGCGTTGTTAATCTGCTTTGTTGTGGGCGATTTTTTAACTTCAGGAGAGCTTGTGTTGTTTGTTTCAGTCTGGATATTGGAGCTTGTTTTTGCAACATTATTAATTTTAGATGAAATAATAAAGCCCGCCGCCACTGCAAATATAACGACGAGTAATAAACGATTTTTATTTTTTGGCACTAATGAATTTCCTCAAAAGTAGGGCAGCTAGTAGTGAAGGGTGTTGAATAGTCTCCCCATCTCCAATCATTAGTTGTGTTTGGGTTTTGCACTAAAAGGTCAAACCTTAGCCTTTGCCATACTTCGCGCACATCTAAAATTTTACCAGTGTCATAGGGTACGGTACAAAATTTTAAAAATTGCTTTCGTGTACGTTGATATTTGGATGGGTCATTAACAAAAATATCTAGGGCATAGGCCTTTAATGGAAAACTAGCTCCTTTAAAGCTTTTGGTCCTTTGAATATATTTGTAAAGACGTACAAAGTATTCTTTTAAGCGCTTATCACGTGAAAAAGTGGAGTATTGATCAAATTCACTGGCATTCATGCAACTTCTGCCCTGCCCTTGAATTTTATAAAAATAATTTGTTGATTCATTAATAACGCTGGCACGATTATATGATGAATAACAAATATTGAACATAAGCCTACGTGTTTTATCTTCCATAGTTTCTTGAGTTGTTTGCGTACGCTTAATTACAAAGTCATTAAAATCAACACTATTAAAATTTAAACGCTCACTAACGATAAACTGCTCAAGGCTAAAACCAGGAAGAGTAGAATCCATTTTATATAATTCATTAGGTCTTTTAAATCTACGGTAGCCATCTCTAAATGTTTTAACATCCTCTGGGATATAGGCAGGAAAGCTCAGGTACTTATGCATATCCTTAACACTGTATGGAGTAGTGGAGTTAATGGTTACTGGTATACCTTGAGGAGACCAGTCTTTAATTTGGTAACTATGTACTTTTGGTTTAACAAAAATTGTACCAGGAATAAGGGCTTCGCTAGTGAGTGCAACCGGTACTGAATCTTGTGCCATAGTTCCGGTGTATACAATCCCTGCGAGGTAAGCCATAAATGCTTTTAACCTTGGCACACCTGCGGGCAATTTATCCCAACGCTTAATATTGTTTGTGATAGGTATTTTTGATCCTCTTTTAGTGGGGTCAACAATGGCAAATGGAAGCGAGTTTTCAAATGCAAAAATGGCTCTCATGGCATAGCCAGCATCAGCACAATCAGTTGGGATTCCAAAATAGGGGCTGTCTTTATCAGTAAAAATATATTGGTTCCAACTTGTTCTTACCCAGTCTGAATATTGCTCTTCCCAGCGTTGATCCCAGGTATATTGGCTATCCCAGACGGCAGCTTGTGATGAAATTGAAAATAAAAGTAACAAACTAATAAATAATGCTTTCAATGGGTCCCCCAATAAGTCTGGTTTTAGTAATTAATCTCTATATCTAATAGAACTAATAATCCATAAAAAAAGCTCCAAAACCATGAATTTAATAAGTTTTTTTAAAATAATAGGAACAATTAATAGTGAATAAATTGCATAGTAGGCTTTTAAGTTTTTGAATTTAAAGGGACTTTTTAAAGAGGTTTAGACTCGCTGCCCCATTGATTAACCCAGAAAGTAATGCTTTGCGTTAGCAAGATAGTCTTAAGATTTCAAGGAGCAAAAAATTAAGGTCATGAAAAATTAGTATTAATAGTGTAAAAATAATCTATGGATAAAATTATATTAGGGGCAAACCCAGATGGACAGCAAATTTTTATTGAACCCAAAATGGCAAATAGGCATGGTCTAATTGCGGGGGCTACGGGAACTGGTAAAACAGTGACTTTGCAAATACTTGCAGAGCAATTTTGTAAAATGGGGGTTCCTGTTTTTACGGCTGATGTTAAGGGTGACTTGTCCGGTGTTTCAGTCCCAGGTAAAGAGCACCATAAAATCACTGAAAGAATTAATAAAATTAAATTAGAAAATTTTAATTTTACAGGCCATCCTTGCACATTTTGGGATTTGTATGGCGAGAATGGTTTGCCCATTAGAGCGACAGTGTCGGAAGTTGGCCCAGTTCTTTTATCAAGAATTTTAGATTTAAATAATACCCAAAGTGATATTTTACATATGGCTTTTAAGTTTGCTGATGACGAAGGGCTATTGTTGCTAGACTTAAAAGATTTAAGAGAAATTTTTAAAAATATGGCTGAAAACTCTAAAGAGTTACAAGGCGAGTATGGCAATATTTCTAAAGTGAGTGTTGGTGCAATTCAGAGAAAACTAATAACTTTACAAGAAGCAGGTGGTGATAATTTTTTCAACGAACCGGGGTTAGACTTAAATCATATTATGCAATGTGATTTTTCAGGCATGGGTGTAATTAATATTTTAGACGCCACAAAACTGATGAATGACAAAAGACTATATAGTAGTTTCTTGCTTTGGTTGTTATCTGAGTTATTTGAAAATTTACCAGAGCTTGGTGATCCCGATAAACCTAAAATGGTCTTTTTCTTTGATGAGGCTCATCTTTTATTCGATGATGCCCCGAAATCATTAGTAGAGAAAATTGAAACAGTGGTTAGATTAATAAGATCAAAAGGAGTGGGTGTTTATTTTGTTACTCAAAACCCATTAGATATACCCGATGAAATTTTAGGTCAGTTAGGAAATAGAATACAACACTCTTTAAGAGCATTCACAGCAAAAGACTTAAAGGCTGTAAAGGCTGCGGCAGAAACATTTAGGCCTAACCCAAAAGTTAATACTGAGCAGGCTATTACAAATTTAGGGATAGGAGAGGCGCTAATATCAACTCTTGATTTAAAGGGTGCTCCGCAAATGGTGGAAAAAGTTTTAGTTTGTCCGCCAAAAAGTAAAATGGGTCCAATTGATAAAGCAAAAAGAGAAGAGTTTATATCTAGGTCACCACTGAATTCAACTTATACAAAAACTTTAGATCGTCATTCTGCTTTTGAAGAACTTAAAAAAAGACAGGAAGAAAAATTAAAGAAATTAGCTGAAGAAGAAAAAAAGAAAGAGGAAGAAGAGGCGGCAAAGCCAAAAAAGAAAGTTGGGCGACCAAGACAATCTTTTGGTGAGGCTGTCACCAAGTCAATTCTTAGGTCTGCGGGTTCATCACTGGGTAGAGCATTAATAAGAGGAATACTTGGGTCATTAAAAAGATAATTTTTAATTGAATCAATAATAAAAAAACCCCATGAAAAATCATGGGGTTTTTAAATTTAATTAGTAACTTAAAATTACTTCATTAAACCTTCTAAAATACCGGCAACTCCGTCTCCGCCTTTTTCTTTAACGAAGCCCATTACGATTGGAGCGAATTTTCCGATCATTCCAGCATCTAAGTCTAAAGATTTAAAAGCACCAGCTAAAGCACCTAATTTTCCTAGTCCGCCAAGATCAACACCTAAAGCAGAAGCAGCGCCACCAAGCATTCCGCCAATTCCGCCGCCGCCTTCAGCTGCAGGAGCAGCACTCATTGCTTCAGTTGCGCTATCACCAAGAGAGTTTAAAATTTGTGAAAAATCACCTTCACCAAGTTTATCTTTAGCTAAATTTAATATTGCACCAACGCCACCTTTGGCTTGTGTGTCGTTTACACCTAACTGTGAAGTAAGCATTCCAAATAATTCATTCATATTAGACTCCTTGTAAAAATATATCTTGAGCATTTATAGCAAAGACATAAATTAAAAAATTTATTCCTAATAATAGGCCTGTAATACATATATAAAAAATATTTGTTTTTGTAAATTAAATGACAAAGAAACATAGTGAATTTTTAGATTATAAATAAAATAAGTTACAAGAAAAGCTGTCTTGAACAGCTGTCAGTGTTTAGGATGCCATTAGAGTATATAACGCTGTTGCTCAAAAACTTTAACTTTGTAAGATCAATATTGTCACCAAGGACTATGTGCCCAGACATTTGTATTGAATTTAAATTACTAATGGGCGGACTTTTATAAAGCAGTTTGTAGCCGGTATGGTTAATTATTTCATTATTTAAATTAAACTTTTTAAATATATTATAGAGTTCATTAGAAAAAGGACTATTAGGTTCATCAATAAGACAATTCAAAACTTCAAAGCTGGCATCTAAGTAACTATCAAGGTTTCCTGTTTCAAACCACTTTAATGGGTCGATATGAAAAGTATTAACATTATGTCCACTTTTTATAGCTGGTAAGATTACATCGTAAATAATATTATGGGGTGTGTTTTGAGGCTGTAAATCAAATAATTTTTTAGAGACAAGCATAATGCCTATGTAGTGTCGGCAAACTAAGCCATTTTTGGGTCCTAAACCGATGTCTTCTACAACATTGGAATTACTTTTTGTCCAAAGCCCTTTAATTTTAGTTCCAAGGTTATCAAGGTCACAAGTCAATACTGTAACTAATGAATTATTATTAATGTGTTGTTTTTCAATTTCAATGAAATCTATGTCCGGTAGAACATGGGGGATGTCAGAATTAAATACTAAAAAATTATTGCCACTGCTCAGGGAATTTTCTGCATTTTTAATCCCTCCACCACTATCTAAAATATTGGGGGATTCATTAATAAAATCAATATCACCACTAATATTACTTTTTAGGCTATTCACGCATTGAGTGATTGTATTAGGTAAGTGATGCGTATTTATTGCTAAGCTTTGACAAGACCAT
>CALLBC010000266.1 GCA_938001965.1 uncultured Bdellovibrionales bacterium
CAATTTTAGTTGATCACTAATAACTTTAGCCTCTATAAGTCTTGACTGTTCAGCCTCTGTAATTAAAACATAACCCGTTGATGTAGCACTTAAAATTTCATCTACTTTTTTACTATGTGTTTTAATTTCCATGCTTAAGCCTTCAATGCTCTTAAAAAATGTAATTAATTCCTCCACAAATAGTTGCCCAGTTACTTTTGACAATAAACTCAATACTCCTTGCGCTCCTTTGCCAATAAATTTTTTAATTAAGGATTGAGAGTCAGAACCCTCTCCAATAATTTTAAAAAATTTAGAATTAAAAAGATTATACATGTTTTCTGGAGCATCAAAAAAGTCAGTTAGGTTTTGAATGGGTGGCGTATCCAAAATTATTAAATCAAAATTTGTATTTTCGCAGGCCTTAACTAAGGTTTCAATTGATGTAAAATCTTGTGAATCTTTTAAAGTTGATGTTAACTGCTTAAATAAAACATTTTTAAATAATTTTTGAACTCGCTCTTTATCCTCAGAAAAGCTAAGTACAAACTCTTTAAATGCTTTTTCAGGCTCAATGATCTTGCCCCATAGTTCGCCGCCATCATCATGTTTATGTATTAGCTTTTCTTTATTACTTTTTTTATCAATATCCAAAACGGTTGCTAGGCGACGTGAGGGATCAATGGTCATCACAAGACACTTCTTGCCAAGCTTTGCCGCCTGCATAGCTAAGCTTACAGAGGTTGTAGTTTTACCCACCCCACCGGGGCCTAAACAAATTAAAACTTTTTTATCAAACAAGCTCATAGATCACCTAAATGATCATTCATTTCTTTAACTATTTGAGTTGAGTCATGTTTAAATACAAATGGCATTACTAATTCAGTATTATAGTTTTTGATTTTATTTATATTCTTTTTTTGATTTACAGTATTTTTAGAATATGACTTTTGAAAGGCACAAGCTTGGTCAACTTTGCCATCTAGCTCTTGCTTTACTTTATTTAAAACTATTTTAGGACTAATTGAAAATTCCTTTTTTAAGATGTCTACAAACTCTTTTGTTTCAACGATTGGTAATTTTTCAGCCAGAGAAACTACAAAGTACTCAACCTGTTTAGGATTTTTTAAAACCTCAAGGATTGTTTTACATTGCACATGCATGGCACCCCTTTTAACAGCCTCCATCATTCCCACGGGAGAGCGCATCAGCGCTAAAAAGTGCCCCGTAGAATAGGAATCCACCACAATGCTATCGTAGTCCATATCTTTACCAATATTCCTGTATCCACTGGTCGCTTTGCCCAGGTAAACCAGCTCTCTCAAAGAGGGGGCCACTTTAATTAATTTTTGCATTATGGGGCTGGAAAAAAACTTTTTTACTAAGGTTTTTACTTTTAAATAGTAGGTAATAAACTCAACTAAGACCTCTTCAAAATTCCACATTTGGACTTCTAAATTCTTAGGAGCTTTAATCCTTTTATAATTAATCTCTTTATTTTTACCTAAGCTAAATATGTACTTCAGGTGCGATTTAGGGCCGAACTCAACCAATAAGACCTTCTTACCTTTGCTGGCCTGATCTAAAGCATAAGCTGAGGCAAATGTAGTCTTACCCACACCACCTTTTCCTGTTACAAAGATTAGTTTCATAGCTTAATTACGCTCCGCATTATTGCCAATATTCAATAGGTTTCCTATAAGTGGCCACTCACCTAGATATACTTTAAATAGCAAAATAAAACCATATATTTCCCAAAACAAGCGGAGAACTAAATGAAAGCCAATATTGAAAAAAATGAAGGTCTTGTACGCAAGGTTAATATTACTATCCCAGAGTCCGATGTGAACAAAGCCTTCGCCAATGTTTATGAATATATTAATAATAATGTTTCAATTAAAGGCTTCAGAAAAGGAAAAGTTCCTGCAACAAAAATACGCGCCTTGTACGCTGACCAAGCAAGACAAGATGTTGCCGAAAATTTAGTTAGCAAGGGTTATGAATTTGCGATTACAGAGCATTCATTTCAACCAATTGGCCAACCACATATTCACCTTAATGACAAAATAGAAGAGAATAAAGAATTTTCATTCTCTGCTGAGTTTGAAATTAAACCAGAAATTGTTTTGAAAAAGACTGAAGGCTTTGAAATTGAAAAAGAATTAATCACTATTGATGAAAAGGAAATTGATCTTGTATTAGAAAATATCCAAAAATCTAATAGTGTTGAGACGCCTTTACTTATAGAGCGCCAAGCCGAGATGGGTGATATTGCTGAAATTGATTTCTTTGGAACTATTGATGGCGAACCTTTAGACAAAGGTTCTGCAGAAAATTTTAAAATCGAGCTTGGTAGCAAAAGCTTTATTGAAGGCTTTGAAGAAGGTATTGTAGGAATGGCTATTGGCGGAGAAGCCAACCTTAATTTAAAATTTCCTGATCAATATCAAGAGGCATCTATTGCAGGTAAACCTGTTAATTTTAAAGTTAAACTACATAAACTATACAAAAAAGATCTTCCTGAAATTAATGATGAATTAGCAAAAAAAGTGGGTGGGTTTGATAGTGTACAAGCTCTTAAAGATGCCATTAAAGAAGACCTTGAAGCTCGCGAAAAAGGCAGAGTAGAAGAGGACGTTAGAGCCCGAGTTATTGAAACATTAGTTGCTGAAAACCCTGTTGAAGTGCCTGAGAAAATTAAAAATAATCAAAAAGCACAAATTATTGAAGATTCAAGACAGAAAATGCAACAGCAAGGCATGTCTCCTGAAGACTTTGAAGAGTATAAAAAGAAATGGGATCATGAGTTTGAAGACACTGCAGCCTTTATGGTTAAGTCTACATTTTTAATTGATGAAATTGCAAAAAAAGAAAAAGTTACCGTTTCTGAAGATGAAGTAAACAAACGAATTGAAATGCATGCTCTTCAAATGGGACTACCTATTGAAAACTTAATGAAGTTTTACAATGAACAAAACAGAATTGGTAACTTAAGGTTCCAAATCACACAAGAAAA